>NZ_JADJSO010000054.1:0-68965 GCF_016711665.1 Candidatus Villigracilis saccharophilus | reverse complement strand
GGGTGTCATGAAAAATATTTGATTCTTACGATGTTTCTGCAGTAACAGGTCAGGGCGGGTAGATCATGCCACAGCCACGGCGCTATGATGGGTGGCGGGGATCTCTGGGCATGATGGCACCGACATCATGCAAGGTTCCAGACAATACGCGGACTGACCTCTCATGTGACTGATGATGCTCTTCTGCGCGGCGCGGAGATCTACAAATTAACTGCTGTCAAGACGGTGAAACCGCGGGCGGGCGACGGTGTGGCGGGCGCAGCTTGAATCCGCTTCCGTCCCCGATTGGGCATACTTCCCAAATGCTGTCGGATGCGCTCGTCTTTTACCGTTAGCGAGGGTGGAGTTGAATTTCAAACAGCCATGCCCGCCTGGAAGGATGTTTTGAATCCGACGAGCAGATCTGGGATGTGATCGCCTATGTTCGGGAATTGGGAAAGGCAATACTGCTCTTATCGATCAAATGCAAGTCACCCAGCAGGACGAGATGCTGAACGAAGCATTAAAAAAGGCGCGATCACAGAAGCGCAGGCGGATACTTTCCTGGTGCACGTTAAATTGGAAGGCTATATCAAGTCGAACGTGCCACAAGGAACGATGGACGAACGAGAGGGCGTCGGCTCTTATGGCTTTGGTTGACTCTGGGGAGGTGCCGCAGGCTCAGGTGGATGAGTTCAAGATTGTTCATGATCCTTTCATCGGGCGGGTTCATGCCATAATTTTCGGTATCAAGCTGGATGATATGTGCCCGCCTGCATTCATCACAGGTTCAATTAGCTTTGCGAGCAGAAATAGTGCTGCTCCTGTCAGTTCTTCTTTGACTGACAGGAGCGGCACTTCTTTCTCGAGCGACGAGAAATTGTTTTCTATAAGAAAATTAGGTGGAGTTGGTTTAATTTTGCGGTAAACTTGATTTGTATCAGTTTTACAATTAATAAAACCAACTTCAGGAAAAAAAAATGAAAAACATTGATCGTAGATGATGATGAGCAGATCACAAATCTGTTTGAAAAATTTCTTGTAGAGGAAGGCTACGAGGCGGCTGGATTGAATGACAGTTCGAAGGCTATTGAAGTGGCGAATTCTTTGTCCCTGATCTTTTTACTGGATCTCATGATGCCTCAACCTGATGGTTTCGCTATGTCGGATGCTTCGCGCCACCCAAAAATTTTTACATACCCCGATCATCATCATCACCGCTTTGGGTGACACCGACAGTAAGGTGGTTGCCTTGGCGCTGGCGCCAATGATTATCTGCAAAACCCTTTCACATTACCGAGTTGTCAAAAAGAATAAAAACATTGATTTAGGAAAAGCGAGGCTTTCTACTGGAGAACGCCGCTTTCATTACTGAGAAATTATTACTATTCGAGCGTTCGAATGAACGCGATGATCTGCCAGATCTGTTCTTCGGTCAAAACATCTTTCCAGGCGATCATGGCAGTGCCATCTTTGCCGAAGGATATCCGCCAGAACAAATAATCGTCACCGGTCATTGTCTGGAGCAGAGCCAGGTTTTTCGGAGCAGGGAAAGCGCGGTGCCTGCGGGACCATCGCCATGGCCTTGTCTCCCATGACAGGATCCATAATTATTTTTGAATACTGCCGCGCCTGCGTCTGCGGCTTCCTCGCCAAATGGATTGGTCTGACCTGCAAAGTCAGATGGGACAGGTGTCAGCGTGCCGATTACATCCGCATTCGCGTTCGAACTTGTGGTGGCGCATCCCCATAGTATTGCCCCGCTCAAGACCAAAATTACATACAACAAATAATTCTTTTCATGGTTATTTGGACTTGGGTCTACCTTGCCCGCTTGGGAAATTTCTTCTGATTCCTGCGTAACCTCGGCCTGATCCTGTTTTGTGTTGCTGCTCAGCCACCCGGCGGTGATGATCAGAAAAAAGAACGCGATGCCGATGTATAGCAATAACGACAAACTTGTATCAGGACCTGCCCCGCCTTCAGACAACAAACTTAATGCCAGCATGTTTTCCTCCGATATGTTATGGATACGCCACTTATACGTGAAAAGGTAACACATGTCAAATGAAAAAATGATTGCGGTAAAATTCCTCCCAGCCTATTGAGGAGAAAATGTATGACACTAAAAGCCTGGCACAAGATCCTTATATTTCTATTTGCAATTGTTGTTTTCTTACGCGTCACATCAAACCCCGCGGCAGAACGAGCTTATTACTCGGATGATATGAATTATCCGCTCGTTATCGCTCATCAGGGCGGAGATGAGGTCTGGCCTGGTGACACGCTCTTTGCATATCAAAATGCTGCGGCGTTAGGCGTGGATGTACTTGAGATGGATATCCATATTTCCCGGGATGGCGTACTCGTGCTCATGCACGATGAGAAAGTGGACCGCACCACGGATGGCACCGGCGAGATCGAATCCATGACGCTTGCAGAACTTAAGCAGCTTGACGCAGGTTATGACTGGTCGCTGGATGAAGGCCAGACCTTTCCATTCCGTGGGCAGGGTATCACCGTGACCACTTTGGAGGAAGTTTTCCAGGCTTTCCCTGAAAAGCACATGACCATTGAGATCAAAAAATCCAACGCCTCGATGGTTAGACCATTCTGTGAGCTTATCCGAAAATATGAAATGCAGGATAAAGTTCTGGTCGCGTCGTTCTATGATGACAAGATAAAGGAGTTTCGCGCGGAATGTCCCGAAGTGGCTACTTCAAGCGCGAAGCAGGAAACCACGGTTTTTGTTCTATTAAGCAAGGCTTTTCTTTCAGGATATTATTCACCCAAATTTCTCTCCCTTCAAGTCCCCGAAGAGTCCGGCGGAATTACGGTTGTGACAGAAGCGTTTGTCAGGGCAGCCCACGCACGCGGACTTGCGGTTGAGGTGTGGACGATCAATGACAAGGAAACCATGCAAAAATTGATCAGCTGGGGCGTGGATGGTATCATGACTGATAGGCCAGATATCTTGATGGAGTTGGTGGGAAGATAGCAAAACAAAAATGGACTGGCCCAAACCAGTCCATTTTTGTTACTCCATCCAGGTCGTGCGGTCTTCAAAAGAAGGTCTTGCTGCCGATTCTGTGACGATCTCTGGGTATCCTATATATATGAACCCGGATATCGTTTGATCTTCTGCCAGGCCAAAGAATTCCTTCACCTTTGCATCGCGCGCCCATTCGCCAGTTCGCCAGATCGCGCCGGAGTCCCAGAGCGTGGCGGCCAATAAAATATTTTGGCAGGCGGCGGAAACTGCGGCAATATTTTCCTCCCCGATCACTTTCTTTCCACTGGTTTGTCCACGCCAACGGTGATAATGACTGGGGCGCGGAGCGGCAATGCGCGGATATTGTCTAATGCTTCTTTCGGCGCATCAGGCATACGGTCAAGTTGTGAAGCGGCCATCACATCCCCAAGTTTGTTGCGCGCACCCCCGCTCAAAACAAAAAAACGCCACGGTCTGACCCTGTAATGATTCGGCGCATGATTGCCGGCGTCTAATATTTTTTCGAGCATGTCCCGCGGCACGGCATCTGTCTTGAGATTTTTCGCTGAATATCTTGTATTGATCGTTTCAAATAGTTCCATCGTTCCTCCGCCACTTGGACGCTTGCGGGTAAAATTGTCTTACCATGAAAATATTTTACTGCGAGACACATCGAAAACATGATCCGCCATTTGAGGTTTTTGACGGGGGGAAGCGCGTGCCTTATCTCGAAAACCCGGACCGAATGGATAGGATATTAACAGCCTTGAATAAAACGGATTGGGCTGAATTTGTGGAGCCTGATGATTTTGGACTCGCCCCGATCCTCGCGGTGCACGATAAGGATTACATCAGCTTCCTCGCATCCTGCTGGACCGAGTGGCTGGATTCTGACCCCGAAGTTGCGATTTCACCTGAGACGCACGCCTTTTTGCCGGCGACCTTTGCATTACGGCGCAAGCCGCATGTCCCAAGCACTTTGCTCGGCAAGGCGGGTTATTTCATGATGGACTTATCTGCCTGCATTGTTGAACATACCTATACTGCCGCATTGACTTCAGCCAATTGCGCTCTTGGCGCTGTTGAATTTGTTTCCCGCTCAGCTTCTTCATCCATTCTTCCAACTTCATCATTCGCATTATGCCGTCCACCTGGACACCATGCGGGCAAAGACTACGCCGGCGGATATTGCTTCATCAATAATGCGTCCGTTGCCGCAAACTGGCTTTCATCTAAGGGGAAGGTTGCCTTGCTTGACATTGACTATCATGCCGGCAATGGAACACAGGATATATTTTACGAGCGCAAGGATGTCTTAACCGTTTCCATTCACGGCGATCCTGATTATGAATATCCACACTACATCGGGTACGCGGATGAAACAGGTGCGGGTGAGGGACTTGGCTATCATCGAAATTTTCCGCTTCCTGCTGGTACTGATGATGCCGCATACTTGGCCGCATTGGACGAATCGCTTGGCATGATACGAAATTTTGAACCGAATTATCTAGTCTTATCCACTGGGATGGATACCTTCGAAGATGATCCGCTTGGGAAATTCAAGGTGACTCGCGGCGGGTTTGCTGAAATTGGTAAGCGCATCGCCGATCTCCAACTCCCGTCTGCCATTGTGATGGAAGGTGGCTACGCTAATGCTGCTTTGGGTGAAAATATGGTCACCTTGCTGGATAACTTCAAATGAAAAAACAGGTAATCGGTTTACTGGTCATTCTATTCCTTCTTAGTGCTTGTGGACTATCGCCTGCAGAACAAGCGATTTTAACGTCTACTTCCATCACTCCCACATCCGCCGCATGGACAAAGACCCCTGCGGCAACGCCAACATCCACACAAATACCATCACCCACCTTTACATTAACACCGACGGTCACTTTCACTCCAACAGTCACATTCACTCCAACTATCACCGCTACGCCGACATTTGCCTTTCCATCTGTGACTGTCAATAAACAGGCGCATTGCCGCTACGGTCCTGCTGTTGCGTATCTTCATGCTGCTGACCTGGCTGTTGGTGATGCGGGCAAAGTCCGCGAAAGGGCGGTCTACAGTAACTGGCTGCGCATCAAATTTGACAAACTCGAATATCAATGCTGGGTCGCGCCGTCTGTTGTGGATCTGGTGGGGGATATTAGCAACATTGTCAAAACAACTCCCAACCTGCAAACCATCGGCAGTAATCAATACGGACCTCCGCATAACGTCACTGCTGTTCGCAACGGCGATCAGGTCACTATTAATTGGGAACAAATGGTTATGTCCGTGGATAAGGATCGCGGCTATTTTATTGAAGCATTTGTCTGTCAAAATGGATTCCTGTTGTGGTGGACCTTCTCTTACCCCGACCAATACAGCACGAGCTACACCGTTAAGGATGAATCTGGCTGTTCTGCACCTTCCTATGGTCAGCTATACGCAGTGGAAAAACATGGGTATTCACAGCCGTTTGATATTCCCTGGCCTGCGCCTTAATAGATAGATAGAAACAGCGGATGCAATTTGCATCCGCTGTTTCTATCTTCTGATTATTCCAGCTTTTTTCAACGCACTTTCAAGCGCGTCAATGGTTGCAGGTTTGATTAACATTGCCTGTGCACCGCCTTTTAGGACTTGCTGGCGGGTCTCAGGTTGATCATCGGCTGTGATTACGATGACCGGTACTTTCATCAAGCGCGGTTCACGGCGAATATAGGCAAGTACTTCAGTCCCGTCCACGCCGGGCATATTTATATCAAGGCAAACAAAACGTGGAATGATTTTTCCCAATGCATTTAGTGCTGCACTTGACCCATAGGCAACCTGCGTTGGCAGGTCCAGCAGATTTAGCATTTGTTGCAATGCGTCTGCTGTTTGACGGTTGTCGTCAATGATCAATCCTTCAGACATTTAATCCTCCAAAATAATCCTACCCATCACAGACACATCATACCCCATCAGTCGAGAAACAGCTCCGCGAAAACCTGGGTCAGTTAAGAGTTCATAGAGAGGCGATAATAATTCGCTGCGCGCGTGTTGTTTTGGTATGACCAGGTCGTAGCGCTCTTGAAACAATGGAATGAAATCTAGTTCTAGGGCCTGTGCGGCGGCGGCGATTCCAAGTCCGCAATCGGCGCGCCCTGATGCGATCGCTGCGGCAACACCCAAATGCGTATATTCTTCCTGAGTGTAGCCGAGGATGGAATCAGGGTTTATGCCTCTTAAGTTCATATGATAATCAAGCAGGACGCGCGTGCCTGCTCCGCGCTGGCGGTTCACGAACTGGATCTCCCGCTTCAGACTCTGCCCGTTGTTGATGAGGTCTTCCAAATTTTTGATACCCTTTGGGTTTCCCTTCTTAACGATCAACCCCTGGTCACGTCCCACCAAAGCGATCACCTTCACATTCATGTTCGGCATATATTGGCGGATGTATGAAATGTTATAGGTACCATCACTCGGGTCAAGCAAATGTGAGCCTGCCATATGCGCTTCTCCGCGGCGCAACGCAACCAGACCGCCCTGCGAGCCGACATTGGCAGATGCCAATCTGCGGTTATGTCCCGCGAGGAATTGCGCAAGCAGGTCGAGGGTCATATCATGCGAACCAATGCAGAAGATCGTTTTTTCGATCTCTGTCCTGGTTCGATACATGCGGACCTTTACCAGTTCGCCCGCTTCCAATCCCTGCACACCGCTTGGGATCAATGCGAGTCCATCCGCCTGCACCAGCGAAGTGATGACACCTGCTCCGCGGGACAATGGCGCGGCGAGAAGTTTATCTCCCACCTTGCCGACTGCCACGCGCACAAAATCATCATCACCTGCTGGTGAAACGATCTTCCTTGTCAGTGTCGCTGTCTCGGTGGGGAGTTCCATCGGCGGGCGACCAAGCCACTTGGCAATGATCGATTCAACGAAAATATCAATTGTTAATGCGGCGGAGACCGGGTAGCCGGGCACTCCGATGATGGGAATTATGTCATTGCGAGGGGCGATCTTCCCCGAAGCAATCTCCTCTGCGCTTTTTCCAATGACACCCAGAATCACAGGGTGGCCAGGCCTGACTGCCACTCCATGAACTAAAAGAGTGCCAAGTTTTTCGACCACCTTTGACGAGAAATCTTCTGCGCCTGCCGAGGAGCCTGCGTTCAATAGAACAAGGTCATGCGTTTGAGCGGCTTCCAAAACCGCGTCACAGATCGAATCGAAATTATCTTTTGTGATCGGGTATCGTGTTGGCTCGCCGCCCATGTTCTTGATCTGCGCGGCGATCACGAGAGAGTTGTATTCGAGGATGTCACCAGATTTTAGTTTGGATCCGATCGGGACCAACTCTGTGCCAGTTGGCAGGATCGCAACTTTAGGCTTGCGCGCGACGCGTATGGTTTGATGTCCAGACGCGGCAATTGCGCCCAGATCCGCCGGACGCAGCGAGTGTCCCGCGGGCAGAACAAGTTGAGTCGCTACAATATCTTCTCCCAACGGGCGGACATGGCTCCAGGGCGCGACTGCTGCCCGAATACGAATGGTTTTGGGACCGCGAATGTCTTTCGTGATCTGACCGTTCTCGTCGAGTGATTCCACATTTTCGATGGGAATGACCGCGTTCGCCCACTCTGGAAGCGGGTCACCTGTATCAACATACTGCGCTTCGGAACCAATGAATAAACTGATGGGCGTGGACGGCATCGCGCCATTTGTGGAGATTGCGCGCAGTGCGAAACCATCCATCGCCGATGCGTGATAGTGCGGCGAGGAAATCTCCGCCCAGATCGGTTCGGCAGTAATTCGACCCAGGGCATTTTCATCGAGTGGGATAGATTCAACGCCAAGTACATGCCAAAGATCAGCCTCTTGCAAGGCTTCACGCAAACGGGATTGAGCTTGTGAAAGTGGAATATCGTGTAGGTAGACAGACATTTTGATTTACGATTTGCGAATTACGATTTTACGATTCACGAGACTCCATCCATTGCGGCACCGAGGCGTTTGATGATCTCGTCCACTTCATCCTCCGTGATGGAAAGCGGGGGAGAGAAGGCTAATGTATTCCCAAGCGGACGGGAGCGCAGTCCGTGTTCCTGGGCGGCTTTGAATATCTTCATGGTCATGGCGGGGTCAGCTGTTTTGGATTCCTTGTTGGAGACAATTTCCACGCCGCAGACCAGGCCAATTCCGCGCACATCACCGACAAATGAGAATTCTGTCATTGTTTTCAGCCCATCAAGCAGGCGTTTGCCCAGTTCGCGCGCGCGTTTCGGGAATTCTTCACGTTCCATGATCTCGAGATTCTTCAATCCAACCGCGCAAGCCATGGCATGACCAGAATAAGTGTAGCCGTGCATGTATGCTTCAGAATCTGCCGCGGTTTCCATCGTCTCGCGGATCTCATCAGAGATCTGAATCCCTCCTAATTGCGCGTATCCACTCGTGATGGCTTTTGCAAAAGAAAGAATATCGGGTTTGACGTTCCAATGAGTCAATGCAAACCATTCGCCGGTGCGTCCAAAGCCTGTGATCACTTCATCGGCAATAAAAAGGATCTCGTATTTGTCGCATATCTGGCGGATAAGGGGGAAGTAGTCCGCGGGGGGAATGATCACTCCGCCCACGCCCATCACCGGTTCAGCGATGAAAGCCGCCACCGTATCCTGACCTTCACGCAGGATCGCCTCTTCCAGTTCACGTGCGGCAGCCTGACCAACGGTCTCGCCAGCTTTTAGTTGACCTTCGTACCGATATGGATTTGGCGCTGGGATGTGGACAAACCCATCCATCGCAGGCCCGAACATACCATGATATTTTTCAAGCCCGGTGGCAAATGTCGTGGCGAGGGTAATGCCGTGATAGGAACCTTTGCGCGCGATCACTTTATATTTACCGGGTTTGTCCTTTCGTTTCCAGTAATAGCGGGCGGTTTTGAAGGCGGAATCATTTGCCTCCGAACCGCCTGAAGTGAAGAAGGTTGTATTCAAGCCTTCGTAGGCGAACCCTGCGAGTTTATCGGCAAGTTTGATCGAAGGAAGGTTTGTCATCCCGGAAAAGTTGGAGGTGAATGCCAGTTCCTTCATTTGGTCATAGGCTGTTTTAGCGAGTTCCTCGCGCCCATATCCGGCATTGACGTTCCACAGTCCTGCCATGCCATCCAGTATTTTTTGCCCATCGGTTGTGTACAGCCAGACGCCTTCGCCGCGCTCGATCACTAGCGGATTTGCATGTGACTTGGGGTGGTAAACAGGATGTAATTGCTTTTTATCCTTCTCGATCCAAGCTGATGTATCTTGTTTGCTCATGGGTATCTCCAAAAGTATTTAGCCGCAAAGCATTAAGAAGGTTCGGGATTTTTTCATCCTTCATCCTTCATAATTCATCATTGTTATTTCTATCCCAACACTTCCACATCGTGCGGACCTGATTCTCTTAACCCAGCACCAGTCATCCGTACAAAAATCGCTTTTTGGGTGAACTCTTCCAGGTTGTGGGCGCCGCTATAGCTCATGCCAGATTGCAAGCCCCCGATCAATTGGGTCAGCACTTCGCGCACTTTTCCGCGATACGGAACGGCTGCTTCAACACCTTCGGCAACATACTCTTCGATCTCTTCCTGCGTCAGGTCGTTACCTTCCTTGCGGTTGCGGTCAATGGTCGCTTCACGAGATGCCATGCCGCGCGAAGCCTTGTAGCGATGACCGCGGCGGGTCATGATCATGCCCGGACTCTCATCTGTCCCGGCCAGCATGGACCCGATCATTACGGATTGTGCGCCTGCAGCGATCGCCTTTGCAACGTCTCCGGGTTGGCGAATGCCGCCATCTGCGATGATCGGAATTCCAGCAGATTCTGCAGCTTTGGCACACTCGATTACAGCAGTGAGCTGCGGAACGCCCGATCCTGCCACCACCCGGGTGATGCAGATTGAACCAGGGCCGACACCGACTTTTACACAATCCGCCCCTGCGTCGATCAGGCTTTTTGTGCCGTCAGCAGTTGCCACATTCCCGCCAATGATCTGAGCGTCGGGGAAATGCTTTCTAATATTTTTGATCATATCGATTTCAAGATTTGAATCACCGTGGGCAATATCCACTACGATGCAATCTGCGCCAGCGGCTAGTGCTGCCTCCACGCGGCGCATTTCCTTGTCGCGGACGCCTACTGCTGCGCCAACGATCAATCGTCCGCGTGAATCTTTTGTGGCTTTCGGATATTGCGTGATCTTCATAATATCCTTCAGGGTAACCAATCCGGTCACACGGCCGTCTTTATCTACAAGAGGAAGTTTTTCGATGCGGTGGTCGTGCAATAATTTCTCTGCATCCTTCAGGGATATTTCCGGAGAACCTGTGATCACATTTTTCTGCATCAATTCGCTGACGGGTTTGTTGTCGTCATTCTCAAATAATAGATCGCGGGTGGTTACGATCCCCACCAGTTTTCCGTCCGCATCCACGATCAAAATTCCGCCCGAGCCTGTTTCGTCCACAAGTTTTTTGATGTCGCCGACCGTATGTGCAGTGGTCATCTTGATCGGGCTTTCAACAATAAAAGACTCCGCTTTTTTGACGCGGTGGATTTGCCTGGCTTGTTCATCAATGGAAAGAAAACGGTGGATGATCCCGATCCCGCCTTCGCGTGCCATTGCGATCGCCATTTCGCTTTCAGTGACCACATCCATGTTCGCGGAGACGATCGGGATTTGCAAAGAGATCTTCTTTGTCAATTTTGTTTGGGTGGAAAGCATGCGGCGCGAGTCAACAATGGAATATTGAGGTACAAGTAAAACGTCATCATAAGTCAAAGCGGTATCTGGTAATATTTTCATAATCACTCCTCTGAAATTGAACCGCCCGAATTATAATGCTTGATATTGATTCCATTGGATATGAGAGCGGATCATCCTTAACTGGCGGCTGGTCAACCCAAAGGTAACAGGATCAACTCCCTCTGAGGATCGATCCGCTGACTTCGAGCAGGAAAATGCAAGAGAGTTGGAATTCAAACAAGGAGATATCATGACAGTTACAGCAGTGATCGGTTCACAATGGGGCGACGAGGGCAAGGGTAAGGCTGTGGATTTTCTTGCGGAGCGCATGGATTATGTGGCGCGCTTCAACGGTGGGAATAACGCGGGGCATACCGTCATCAATGATTTTGGAACGTTCAAAATTCATTTGGTGCCTTCGGGGATCTTTGCGCAAAATACAACTGGCTTGATCGGTGGCGGTGTGGTCATTGACCCGCAGGTTCTGATCGATGAGATCGAGATGCTCAACAAGGCTGGCGTGGCGGTGGATGGCAGGTTGTGGGTTTCGCCGCGTTCGCATTTGATCATGCCGTATCATAAGATCTTGGATGGGCTGTACGAAGAAGCCAAAGGTGCGGGCGCCACGGGAACAACTCGCCGCGGCATTGGTCCTGTCTTTGCGGACAAAGTCAGCTATAACGGCATCCGCTGGACGGATTTTACAAGCGATATGTTCGAGCAAAGATTACAGGTGCAATTGACCTTGAAGAATAAGATCATCATTGCTTTGGGCGGAGAAGCCTTGAAGTTTGACGATGTGCGCGATACCTATCGTGGATATTATTTGAAACTAAAGCCTTATATTCGTGAATTATTTTCATTGGTTCAGGATGGATTGAAGATCGGAAAGAACTTCCTGCTTGAACAAGCCATGGGCACTTTTTTGGATACGGATTGGGGAACTTATCCTTTCGTAACTGCTTCAACAACCATTCCATCTGCCGCCTCTGCCGGGCTCGGGATTCCGCCGAAGCACATCACAAATGTTATCGGGGTAACGAAGGCGTACACAACACGAGTCGGCGGTGGTCCGCTGCCGACCGAGATCCATGATGTTGAAAGTGAAGTGTATAAAAAATTCGGAGAAGTTGCCGCCACCACAGGGCGTATTCGCAGAGTTGGCTGGCTGGATCTGGAAATTGTCCGCACCGCAGTGGATCTAAGTGGCGTGACCGAGTTGTGCCTGACCAAGCTGGACGTGCTGAGCGGTTTGGATGAAATTCAAGTTTGCGTCGGATACCAATTGAACGGCAAAGATATCCGCTACGCAGATGTGGACGCTTATGGACTAGACACGGTAGAGTTGGTTTATAAAAAATTTAAAGGCTGGCAGCAAGATATCAGTAAGGTCAGGTCTTTTGATGAATTACCTCAAGAAGCAAAAGATTACGTCGCAATGATAGAAGAGTGTGCAGGCGCGCCGGTCAAGTGGATCGGTGTCGGCCCTGAGCGGGATGCGACGATCAGAAGATAAATGCCAGAACTCCGGGTTTTCCTCGGAGTTCTGGGTAATCAACAAACAAGGCGGTCGAACATAATATGGAACTTTACTTTATCCGTCATGGACAATCTGTCAACAATGCAGGTTGGAATGACCCGGAATACAAAGAGCATCCAGACCCGTATCTTACAGAGATTGGGATTGCTCAGGCTGAACATCTCGCGAAATATCTGAAAGAAAAACAACACATCACGAATGATAAGGTTTGGAATATTCAAAACCAGTACGGATTTGGTTTCACGCATATTTACACCAGTCTGATGGAGCGCGCTGTGGCAACAGCCGCGCCGACTGTCCGTGCATTGGGAAGTGTCCCGTTCACTGCCTGGATCGATATCCATGAGGAGGGTGGAATGTACGCCCGTGAAGAAATGGATAATTTTAAAGGTCTGTCTGGGAAACCTCGTTCATTCTTTGAGAAAAATTTCTCCGAATTGAACCTGCCCAATGGATATGATGAATCAGGTTGGTGGAATCGTCCCTTTGAAGCGGAGGAGGAACGCCAACTCCGCGCCGACAAGGTGCTTGCCGAACTCATCGCCCGTCATGGTGACAGGGATGGACAGCCCGAGCAACGGATCGCATTCGTTAGTCACGGCGGCTTTTTTGTACGGTTGATTTCCGCCATGCTCAAACTTCCCTGGCGGCAGGGAGCGCATGATATGAAATCGTGGTTCCTGCTCAACAACTGTTCGATCAGCCGCTTTGACATTCGTAAGGATGAGATCCTGGTTGCTTATCTAAACAGGACTGACCACCTGCCTGCGCATTTGGTGAGCGGGTGATACAATATCAAAAAATCTTTTGGAGGTAGATATGAACATTCTGGTTTGGATCATTTTTGGCGCGCTTGCGGGCTGGATCGCAAGCATCATCATGGGCAAGAACAAGAAAATGGGAGCCATTGCCAATATCGTGGTCGGTATCGTTGGCGCATTTATTGGCGGTTACATCATGGATTTCTTTGGCGCACAGGGCGTCACAGGTTTTAACATTCCCAGCCTGGTTGTTGCGATCGTAGGAGCAGTTGTTCTGTTGTACGTCGTTGGATTGTTGCGCGGCGGTCGTCGCTGATATTTATATTAAGATATTTTTGTATCGGGAGTCATGCATAGATTTTGCGTGACTCCTTTTTGTTTGCAAGCCCGCAAAAATTATCTTGGCATATAATCAATGCCGAATGGAATTAAATTCAAACAAGGATCCTTCATGACGGAAATCCAACATCATAAACAACAGGTTGTGGATGCCTGCCGCACATTGCTTGAACGCGGTTATCTCAAAGCTACGGAAGGGAATATCTCTGCCCGCATCAGTGGACAAAGCGCTTTTGCCGTGACACCATCCAATTATGACTACGCCAAAATGCAAGTGGATGATATTTGCATTCTCGATTTTGACATGCATCAAATCGAAGGAGAAATGAAACCATCCATTGAAAGCGGGATGCACGCGGCTGTCTATCAGACTCGTGCGGATGTGCACTGTATCATCCATACACATCAGCCCTATGCAAGCGCGCTGGCTTTGATCAATATGCCAATTCCCGCCTTGTTCGATGAACAGGTGCGCTATTTAGGCCGCAGTGTGGATATCATTTCTTATGCACCATCAGGCACTGGATTCCTAAAAAACGCAGTCAAGGCTAAGGTGAAGAATAATAACAATGCTTTTATTCTTCAAAACCATGGTGTCCTGGTCTTCGGCGGGACAATGGAGCAGGCCATTCATAATATGGCCTTGCTTGAAAAATGCGCCTTAACTTATTTACTCGCGCTCATGACCGAGAAGAAAATTTCAAAGATACCTTTGCCCATTCGCGAAATTGCATTTGCCAAACTGCGCGCCGACGAAAAGAAATTTGCTGAAATAAAGTAAGGGCGGATCGCGATCCGCCCCAACAGGTGAATAAAATGCGCCAACAATACGCCATCTCCGATTACCCCGACGTGGACGAAGTCTATGTCAAACTTGAGAATCTCATCAGCCAGCCGATCCGCCCTGTGCGGCGCGAGAAGATGGCAGAGTATCTTAATTATTTTGACACCAAGTGTGTGCGTTCCAAACAGTTGATCGACGAAGCCAAACAGATCATTCCCGGCGGCGTGCAGCACAATCTTGCTTTTAATTACCCTTTCCCAATTGCCGTTGAAAAAGCGGATGGCGCTTATCTTTGGGATACCGATGGTAACAAATATATAGACTTTCTTCAGGCAGGAGGACCGACCATCTTGGGCAGTAATTACGCGCCTGTGCGTGAAAAAGTGATCGAGATGTTGCAAACCTGTGGACCTGTCACGGGGCTGTTTCATGAATATGAATTAAAACTTGCACAGCTTGTTCAGCGCTTCATGCCTTCGATCGAAATGTTCCGCATGCTTGGGTCGGGAACAGAAGCTGTTATGGCGGCAATACGTGCGGCAAGGACATTTACGAAGAAGAGATATGTCATAAAAGTCGGCGGATCCTATCATGGCTGGAGTGACTCGATGGTGTACGGGTTACATATCCCGGGCACGGGGCGTTTGGAGGCCAAGGGGATTCCGCGCGGAACAAGCGCGTCAACCCGCGAGTTCTACCCAAATGCTCTCGGGGCGTTGAAGCGTCAGCTTTTTTTGAACAGGTTTCGGGGCGGTACAGCGGCGGTCATTCTTGAGCCCGTCGGACCCGAAAGCGGCACGCGTCCTGTTCCAAAAGATTTCAATCAAAAAGTCCGTGAGCTTTGCGATCAGTTCGGTGCCCTTTTGATCTTTGATGAAGTTGTCACTGGGTTTCGTTTGGGGCTGGGTGGGGCTCAAGGCTATTTCAATGTGAGGCCTGACCTGACCGTGTTTGGAAAATGTATCACGGGCGGATATCCCATGGCAGGAGGAGTCGGCGGGCGGCGTGATGTGATCGCGACTTTCGCGGCGGGCATTGGCGGCGTGGGCGAACGCGCGTATATTGGCGGCACACTTTCTGCGAATCCGCTTTCGTGTGTGGCGGGATATTACGCTTTGCTTGAAATGGAAAAGACAAACGCGGCGGTCATCGCCGGCAAAGCCGGCGACAGACTCACGAAAGGTTTGCAAGCCATCATTGAAAAATATTCACTGCCTTTTGTCGCATACAATCAAGGCTCGATCGTGCATCTTGAAACGGCTGGCACCATGCTGCTCGATCTCAAGCATCCACTGCGCCTGCTGAAAGAACTCAAACCGCGCAAGCACATGATGGAAGAGATGGGCGCGGCTTACATGGCAAATGGATTGGTAACACTCGCAGGTTCGCGTATGTATACTTCGATGGCTGATACCGATGAGGTGATCGATGATGCGTTGGATCGCTTTGAAACTGTTTTGAAGGAATGTCAATGAGTCATAAACTATTAATTCTTGCGCAGGATAAAAAGAAATATCATGCTTTGATCGAAGAGGCGCAGTTTGATGGACTGGAAATTGTTGATCAGCCCGCCGACGATGTGGACATCGTTTTGGGCGAGCCCAGTCTGATCAAAACTGCGCTCGCCTCTGTCCCTGCCTTGATCTGGGCACAGTCCATTTGGGCAGGGATCGAACCGTTGGTGGGTCCCGCTTCGCGCCGTGATTACATTCTAACGAATGCGCGCGGCGTCTTTGGCGAATTGATGTCCGAATATGTCATTGGTTATCTTCTCGCTCATGAACGAAAAATATTTCAAAGACACGAAGCTCAAATGAACAAACAATGGGAAGACTCGGATACAGGAACCCTGCGTGGAAAAACCATCGGCTTGTTGGGGGTCGGCTCGATCGGAGCCGAAGTCGCACTCACAGCAAAATTCTTCGGTATGAACGTCCGCGGATATACACGGGACAGCGAAATAAGTGCTCATGTCGATTCTTATTTTCACGGAGATGACCTGTTAAAATTTGCAAGCGGACTCGATTATCTCGTCAACATCCTACCCAATACCAAAGACACACGCAAGATCATCAACGCGGACTTGCTGCATGTCCTGCCTTCACATGCGCTTGTCATCAACGTCGGTCGCGGTCCCGCAGTGGATGAATCTGCATTGCTCGACGCGCTAAATCAGAACAAAATTGCTGGTGCGGTGTTAGATGTCTTTGAACAGGAACCGCTTCCTAAAGATCACCCATTTTGGACGACACCTAATTTGCTCATGACCTTTCACACTGCCGCACCAAGCCTGGCGGAAGACATAACCAATATATTCATTGAAAATTACGAACTACTCCTAGAAGACAAACCGCTTAAGTATCGAGTTGATTTTGAAAAAGGGTACTAATCTCGTCTTTGCGATGAGGGTGCTCTTTCCGATGAAGCAATGGCGTAGACATTACAAGGATCAATCATGACGACACAATATAAGATCTATCCCTATCGCTGGGCGGTGTTGGCGGTTTTCATGCTCGTGAACATTACCATCCAGATCCTGTGGATTTCCTACGCGCCGATCACAGGTCCATCTGCCGCTTTTTACGGCGTGAACGATTTACAGATCGGCTTGTTGTCCATGTCGTTTATGATCGCATTCATTCCGCTGTCCATCCCTGTTTCATGGGTGATTGATACCTATGGATTTCGGCTGGCGGTCAGCATTGGCGCGGTCATGATGGGCATCTTTGGTATCCTGCGCGGCATGGCTGGGACAAATTACACGCTGGTCTTGTGGAGCACCTTTGGCATTGCCGCCGCGCAGCCATTCTTGCTCAACACGTGGACAAAAGTCCCAGCGAATTGGTTCGCCCTCGAAGAACGCGCCACTGCGGTTGGGTTGGTAACACTGGCAAGTTTGGTCGGTACTGCGCTGGGCATGGTTCTGACTCCCATTCTCATGGAAAGCCTGGCGATTTCCACGATACAAATTTCTTATGGCAGTATCGCCGCTGTTTCAGCGGTCTTATTTATTATTTTCTCGCGCGAGACTCCGCCAACACCGCCTTGCCCGCCCGGGCAGGAAGTCCGCGCGTTGATGCTGGATGGTTTGAAGCATGCGCTTACCGTAAAAGTATTTTGGTTTGGATTGGCGATCACGTTTGTGGGGTTGGGTATCTTCAATGGGGTAACCACCTGGGTTGAGAATATCATCCGTCCGCGCGGCTTCAGTCCTACAGACGCAGGTACACTTGGCGCATTGATGATCGTTGGCGGCGTGATCGGAGCGGTTGTGATCCCTGCTCTGTCTGACAAGCAGCACAAGCGTCAGTTCTATCTTTATGTCGCGTTCATTGGCGCGATCCCCGGATTGATCGGATTAACATTCGCGACCACATCTGCGCTATTATTTGCTTCCGCTTTTGTGCTGGGATTTTTCCTGACGAGCGCCATGCCGGTCATTATGCAATATACTGCCGAGGTGACACATCCAACTCCCGAAGGCACATCGAATGGACTCATTCAACTCTTTGGGCAGGCTTCAGTAGTTTTCGTTTTCTTTATGGAAGCCTTGAAGAATTCTGACGGTTCGTTTACGCCTGCATTACTTGTTGCTGTTGGTTTTCTTGTTGTAAGTCTGGTATTTATTTCAAAGATGAAGGATCCGCTGGAACTGATCCAGAATAAATAAGGAGAGTCTATGGCAACTACACTAAATGACATCCTCAAAGCCGCAGAACGGATTCGACCCCATGCGCATCGTACTCCTGTAATTACAAATTCAAGTTTAAATCAACAAGTGGACGCGCAGGTATTTCTCAAGTGTGAAAATCTGCAGAAAGTAGGCGCTTTCAAATTCCGCGGTGCATGTAATGCGGTCTATTCCTTAAGTGATGAGGAAGCTGCGCACGGAGTCTGTACGCATTCATCGGGCAATCACGCGGCGGCGTTGGCGCTTGCGGCGCGTATGCGCGGGATTCCTGCCTATATTGTGATGCCGAACAATGCTCCTTCAGTGAAGAAAAATGCAGTGGCTGGCTACGGCGGCTTGATCACGTTTTGTGAGCCGACACTTCAGGCCAGAGAAAGCACATTGGAACAGATCAGGCATGATACGGGTGCGACCGTTGTCCATCCTTATAATGATGAGCGCGTGATCGCAGGTCAGGGCACGGCGGCTTTGGAACTGCTGCAGGATGTCCCCGATCTGGATGTGATCATTGCGCCAGTTGGCGGTGGCGGTTTATTAAGCGGCACCGCCATTGCGGCGACGGAAACTAGAAAGGGAATCCGTGTGATCGCAGGGGAGCCTGAAATGGCCGATGACGCTTTTCGTTCGATTGCTGCAGGCGAGATTATCCCGTCTGAGAATCCAAGAACGATCGCGGATGGATTGCTCACATCGCTTGGCTCATTGACCTTTCCCATTATTCAACAACGCGTTGAACAGATCGTAACCGTGAGCGAGGCTGGCATTATCGATTCGATGAAATATGTTTGGGAGCGCGCCAAGATCATCATCGAGCCATCTTCCGCTGTGGCGGTCGGTGTGCTTTGGGAACAGAAAATTGACCTGAGCGGACTCAAGATTGGTGTGATCATCAGTGGCGGCAACGTGGACCTGCAAAAATTACCCTGGCAATAAAAGGAACTTTATGAATCCGATTGAAACTATTTTGGAAAAATATCCCGTCGCAATTGTGGATGGCGCGCTTGCCACAGAGTTGGAGCAGCGCGGTTGTGACTTGAACGACGCGCTCTGGTCCGCCAAAGTTTTGATGGAACAGCCAGAACTGATCCACCAGGTGCATCTGGATTATTTCAACGCAGGGGCAGATTTTGCGATCACTGCCAGCTATCAAGCCACCGTTGAAGGGTTCGCCCGCAGAGGTCTTAACAGAGATGCTGCCCTTGACTTGATGAAAAAATCTGTGCAGATCGCACAAGCCGCGCGGGATGAATTTTGGTCTGACGAAAAAAATCGCACTGATAATCGGACGCGCCCGATGATCGCGGCCTCTGTTGGTCCATATGGCGCATTTCTTGCGGATGGCTCTGAATATCGCGGCGACTATGGGCTGAATGAGCAGGAATTGATCGACTTCCACCGTCCGCGTGTCGAAGCGCTCATCGCTTCAGGTGCCGACCTTTTAGCCTGTGAGACCATCCCATGTTTGATCGAGGCTCAGGCATTGGTCAAATTGCTGGGCGAATTTCCAAACACTTTTGCGTGGTTTTGCTTCAGTGCAAAAGATGATGAGCATATATGCAATGGCGAAAAAATATCAGATTGTGCGAAATGGCTGGATCAATTTCCACAGGCTGTGGCGATCGGAATCAATTGCACATCCCCCCTATATATCCCTTCACTGATCCGTGAAATTAAGAGAAATACGGATAAGCCTGTTATTGTTTATCCCAATTCTGGAGAAGTATATGACCCCATTGCCAACACCTGGCATGGAGAAACTTCTTGTGACGCATTTGGAAAACAATCAAAAGAGTGGTTTGAAAATGGAGCTGTCATTATCGGAGGATGCTGTCGCACAACCCCGGATCATATCCGCGAGATACGGAGTTGGGCGCGTGGGAAACATGGCGGGATATAACAGTGAATCGATCTATTAATTTAATGAAAATCCCCGCGGCTCTTTGCTGCGGGGATTTTTTCTTTAATTGGATCTATACGATCCTGGTTTTATTTAATAGAAATTGAATTTTTGGCTCAAGTTCATCAAGGTCAAATGGTTTTGTGAGGTAATCATCCGCGCCAAAGGAAGCGGCCTTGCTATTGCTATAATCCAGGGCTGTAATAATCAGGATCGGTGTGTGCTGATAAACTGGGTTTGCGCGGATCAATCCGCAAAGTCTGTACCCATCGGGCTGAGGCATCATCATGTCAAAAATAAAGAGGTTTGGTCGAACTTTGTCTGCAGCCTGAATAGCCTTTGAGCTGTCATTAATGGCCGTGACTTCATGCCCGGCAGAGGAAAGATATCTTTTTAATAAAGTTGTCACCTTTACATCATCATCTACGATTAATATTTTCGCCATTTGTTAGCTTCCATGCTATTTGGGATATTTATTGATGTAATCATACAATTAAAAATGGCGGATAACAAGGGAGATTTTTAAAATTCAACTGCTTATAGACAGTTCTCGACTTCCCCGTTTTGTCCGTGATTCGCCGGGTGTAAAATGGGCATGCAATGGAACTATTTTCTGTTTATATCGTCATTATCAAATAGTAGCTTAAGGAGAAAACGAATGAATACGGAACTTTTCACTTTTATTGTTGTCTTGACCATGCTTATAACTGCCTGTGTGCCCTTTCAATCTGCTCAGCCTGAAACAATACCGACAGTGGCAATGACCCAGTCAGGAGCAGTGGTCACGACGGGACAGGGGGGTGGTCCTGCAGTTGGCTTACCTCCTTCAACGACAAATAATGATGGCGCAACCCCAATATCGGTTGCTAACCTTCCTGCCAGTGGCGTCTCTCTATCAGATAACGGCAAGACTTTTACGATGCATATTGGCGAAAGGGTCCTGCTTAATCTTGGATCGGATGTTTACGAGTGGACAGTTGAAGTTGATTCTCAGGATGTGCTTCAGCGCGATATGGGTGTTACAGTGATCCAAGGCGCACAGGGAATTTACGTTGCGCAAGCTCCTGGTACGGTCACTCTGACTGCGAATGGGGATCCGTTATGTTTACAATCAAAACCGCCCTGCAAGATGCCGTCCATATCTTTTAGTATTATATTGATCGTTGAGTGATATGTGCTGACCTTGGATTGGCGAGGCTGACAAAAAAATAATGTTTTATGAAAACGACAAAAAATGGATGTGCCCTTTCGAGCACATCCATTTTTTTATTCTTACACGGAAATTATTTTGTTTTAATGGTAGGTCACCTGTACCGACACTGCATCAAGCGAGAAGGTGCGCGCCGATGAACCAGCGACATCGATGATGCGAATACGGAAGTTCGTGTTGGAAAGTTCGGTTGGAAGCCAGACATGCCCCCAAGTGTCAGCGGAGGTGCCGAGTGTGTATGTGGAATTCGTGGTGCTCAGGGTTGTGGTGGATTTGGCTGTCGTCCAGGTTGTTCCACCGTTCCATGACAATTGCACACAGAATTTTGGCGAACTGGTGGTGCTGTTCACCTTTCCAGTGAGTTTCACTTCAATGCCATTAATTGCAGTCGCGCCTGGCGTGCTGAAATTATAGTTATAGAATTGATGTTTGTCCTTACCGTTGTTTGTGCAGTTGGTATTGTTGTTTGTTCCACTGCTTGTGTCTACTGCAAACAAACCGTCAGCCAGGTATGCATTGATTGGCGTGGTCTGATAGCCATTGTTATCGCCAGCGCTGGTGGTTACAGCCGCATTCGCGCTTGGAGCCCGGAAGCCAGTATTGGTTACCGGCAATGGTGTATTGGTCGGTGTGGGCGGAATCGGAGTGTTGGTTGGAGGTAAGGGTGTGTTGGTTGGTCCAGGAGTGGGTGTGGGTCCAGGAGCAGCACAGTTAGCTAGTTTGAAGGAGCCAATGCGTGTGCGCCACGGGGCCGAACCAGTCGTCTGTACATACTCACTGGTAAACCAGAAGGTGCAGTCATCGACCGGGTCAACGGAAAGCATGGAGTAATCGCCCCAGCGTGCGGCTGTATGTGTCTGCGCGCCAGTACCTGCGATCAGTGTGCCTTCACCCTGAGTCATGCTGTTGAGCGGATCGGTAGCGAGGCGGCCTGTGTAGCGCAATGCTGGGAACATTGTCGAGCTGGAAGCTGAATAACCAAGTCCGATGTCGCCGGCGCTGTTCATTGCGACACTGCCCATCCAACGATGAGTGGCGTCCGGTGAGAAGGTGCTTTGTTGATTAATGCCCCAGCCTGTACCGCCTGTGTTGCGAAGTTCATACCAGCGGATCCCGGCTCGATCCGTACTGGTTGCATCCACAGTGTGGTTCAGCATGATCGTTTCGTAACCACCAAAATTGCGGTATTGAGCGCGGTACATGGCGCGGTCAGCGATCGCATCCAATTTGGCAGTCGTGCCCGATTGTGGAATACAAGCGCGCGCACCGTTACACATATTCGAGTCAAATGCGGCGGTGGCGAGTGCGGCTACTCGTGAGAATGTTGAATTAGCTGTATTCAACCAGTCAACATGGAATGCCCAAATTTGAACCTGGTCCTGCGGGAAGCCGCCGGCATTATCGTCAGGCTCAACAAAATAGTTCGGGGTTCCAGCGGCAGGCGCGGGACCGTCGAGATCGGTCGGGAGCATACCGCCCATGTTCGGGTCGGTGCTGTACAGGTTGAACTTGACCATGCGGGCGGGGAGACCTTGGAGCATCTTGTCTCGCTCGAATACGGCTACGCCCTGACCAGCCCAGGTCGCGGCATTCGCGAACTCATGCACTGCCATGTAGTAGCCGTCAGGCCAAACGCCGAAGTGGGGATAATCGTTCATATTGGTATTGCTCCACAGGAAGTCGTAGCGATACCATGCGCCGGTTGGATCACCGGTTTGAGAAACGGCGATGCACTGATGATACCCGGATGCGCCGCCGGGGACGGCAAATTGGCTCACCATCCAGCGGTCAGCAAGTTGATCGTAAAGTACGATCGGGTCGCCGTTGTTGGTGGTCTGACAGACGCCGCCGAATCCAGCCCATAATGTGTTGCCTGCCGCAGGTCCATAGAGAAGCGCGCCGGTCTTGCTGTAGATGGCGAAGCTAAGGTTGACCCACTGCATATAATGATTCGGACCAACGTCACCGTTGGTATCGGGCGGCAAAACACCGCTGATATTGGAAACGCCGTCAAAATTCGCGATAGTGACCGGCGCATTCGGAGAGATAGGGGCAGCCTGCAAAGCGGCATCCATTTCAAGCGGGGCGTTCAGGTTCATGGTGGTTCCGCGGCCGGGCAGGGTGAAGATTTTATTCATATCCGCGTCTTGCGCATTCTTCTCTGCTTCGATCGGGATGATGGAGCTTAATGGCGCAGAAACATCGTTCTTGATCCCTGTGACTGTTTCCTCTTGATCATCACTGCCTTTTCCGGAGGATTTATCCGAACCGCCTACGGTCACACCTTCACCGTTTGGCGCTAAGGGGGCAAACCTGGGGGTAGGCGCGGATGGCCTGCTGACAAATACGATTGCGGCGATTACGGCTGCAAGGCTTATGATCGCTGCGATTCCCTTTATGTGTTTCATCATCTCTCCTCTTGTTGAATTGATTTAGTTAAGTTGATCTCCAGGCCGTGGATCATCAACTCTATACACAAAGATGTAAGTTAATACTTGGGAATACAAAAATCCCCATTTTTTTGACAATGGGGAAACCGCGGGTTTTGCCACAGAAATATTCTGCAAGAATTTGGCATTGATGATTTTGTTGGATTGAACAAAATTTATTTTATAGTATGAGATTGATTTATAAGTAATGCGGGCAATATTATCATAATATCCCCAAAGGTCAATCTTTTCTGAGATGGAATTATTTTTGGGCAGGCATGCGGAAAACACAGTGACTAGAATTAATCGTAAAGATTGAATTACAAAAATTTAAAAAAATATCCCGCCATATGCTGTTTTACTCTGGAGTCGGACAGCTTGCTGTCCGAGTGGCTGAGCGAATTACGAAATGCCAAAAGAAAAAGCAAAAAGGCTAATTTCATGCAATTCTCATCCCGCGTTTCTTCGTTTGTCCATCAGCTTGCTGATGGACTCCAGAATCGTGATTTACAAAAATCATCCCACCATAAGCTGATCCACTGCGTCAGCCAACTCGCGCAAATTGCCGACCTTCAACACATCACTGCAAAGCGGCGCATACTTGTGCATGTCACTGTCACCGTGCCACATGACTGGAGGTTCAGGATTCAACCAAATGGTGCGTGTGGAGCGGCGGGACATGCGTGAGAAAATGTCGAGGCGTGGATCGTTATAGTTGTTGCGTCCATCGCCAACGATGATGAGAGTCGTCCCGCTGTTCAGTGTATCCATATAGTCATCATTGAAGTTGCTCAATGCGTAACCGAAGTCTGTGTTGTAATGTCCGCTGGGCATACGCCACAAAACGGATTGGATCGCTTCGTCTGCATTCGAGCCGCTGAAATCTTCGGAGATGGATTCAAGATGATCGATGAACGCGAAGGCGTGAGTCTTGCGGACTTGTCCTTGCAGAGCAAAAAGAAAACTCAACATCAACTCAGAACAAAAACGCATGGACGTGCTCACATCGCAGATCACTACGATCTTCGGTTTATGGATGCGATTGCGAAATTTAATCTCCATCGGCACGCCGTTAAATTTCAAACTCGCGCGGATGGTCGCTTTCGCGTCCATCTGTCCGCTCTTGGCGCGTTTCTGCCGCAGTGCGATGCGCGTGCGTAACGCGGCGGCGAGCTTTTTCACTTCGCGCTGTAAAAGTTGTTTATCAGAATCAGACAACGCCTCGAACGGACGGTTCATCAAGTTATCAATATTTTCGCCGCGCGGTTTCTCACTTAAGTTTTCGGCAATGCGCTCGCCCGCGAACTGCTCCATCTGTCCCTGCATCCCCTGCACATTTTGCTGGATCATGTTTCGGATTTGCTCGATGCGCTCGCGGTTCATGCCCATTTGCGCGAGCTGCTCCATCAATTCCTTCATCGCTTTTTGGACTTCGGGGAACGCCATCGCGCGCATCATGCGCTGGGTCATCCAGTTTTGATAATTGAGATTATCCGCCTGATTCAATCCGACCAATTGACCGAGCGCTTCAAGCTCCGCACGGGATAGTTGCTCGCCATTTATCAGCCTTTCCATGCGCTGACGGAGATTCTCCGCGAACTGCTTCAACGCCTCGGCCAGCATCTGAATCTCTTCAGGCGAGAGATCATCCATCGGATTGCCGCCCATCTCTGGCGGCTGGCCCGACCCGAAGAAGAGTGGAAATAATTTCTCGAAGGTGGGAATATCTTTTGCATCTTTTATCAGTGTGGCGCGCAAAGACAAACGGAATTGTTCGCGGTCTTGAATTCCCATTAAGTCAACAGCCGAAAATGCCTCTGCTGATTCCGCGAGTGACACGCGCACCCCGCTAGCGCGCAACGCTGCAATTAATTGTAGGATACGGGATTCCATGGTTTATTCATCCCGTAGGGGCGGATCGCCACGCGAAGCGGTCCCTACGCAATAATATTAATTTCCAGAAAACCTTCCAAACTCATCGTTGTTTCTTGGCTTTGGCTGTTGCGGTGGGGGAGCATTCAACTGTCGCTTTGCCTTTTGCAGATCGGCCTCATGTTTGAGCAAGACAGAAAGCGTATCTTCCAAAATATCTTTATCCAAATTGGACGCGTTCAATGCCACGAGCGCATTTGCCCAATCCAGTGTCTCGCTGATGGATGGGGATTTGCGCATGTCAGCTTTGCGAAGTTTTTGGACATACTCCACGGCTTGCTGTGCCAGTTTGGGATTCAAGTCTGGGACTTTCAATCTCACTACCGCGAGTTCTTCTTGTAAGTTTGGATAATCAATGAAGAGATACAAACAGCGCCGCTTCAACGCTTCGGATAATTCGCGTGTATTGTTCGAGGTCAGTACGACAAAAGGTTTGTGTATTGCAGTGAGAGTTCCCAACTCAGGCACGGACACTTGAAAGTCACTCAAGATTTCCAGCAGGAAGGCTTCGAACTCGGCATCCGCGCGGTCAATTTCATCGATCAATAAAACCGTTGGCTTTTCGCTAAGGATCGCTTTCAACAGCGGACGCTGCAATAAAAAGCGGTTTGAGAAAAAGACATCTTCTTCCTTTGCCAATTTGTCCGCCGCCTCTGCCAATGATTCCGCTTTGCCGAGGGTGTCATTTAACTTATCGCGCAGTAATTGGGTGTACAGCAACTGCTTGGAATATTCCCACTCGTACAACGCCTTGGACTCGTCCAACCCTTCATAGCATTGCAAGCGGATCAACTCGCGTCCGGTTGCGCCTGCGATGGCTTTTGCCAATTCTGTTTTTCCCACGCCTGCAGGACCTTCCGCTAGAAGCGGCTTGCCCAGTTTCTGTGAGAGATACACAATGGTCGCGATCTCATCTGAGGCAATATATTTTTGCCTGCCCAGCTCAGTTTTGACTGTGGTTGTACTATCAAAAAGATTTGTCATGGCTCACCTGTTAATGTTAAATCTCACTCGATAATCATCAGACGTGTTGGTGTAGCTGATTTCTTTCGTTATTATTCCTTTTCTGTCAGGTAGTGGAGCAGGATCAAGCCGAGGCCAAGAAAAAGCGGGACGAAGCCGCCCAGCATCCACGGTCCGAGGTGAAGCGGGTAGTTGTTGCCAGAGTCAAAGCCCAATGGATAGAGTCCGAGCGAGAGAGCGAATCCAAGCGCGGAAATGATAATCCCCCAACGCAGCAACCCTTTTTTGCCAGACTTACTTTCAGGTCGGGACAATCCCTTTTCGGCGAGGGCGATGGTTTCCTTGTAATTCATGTAACGCATGAAGGCGAGAAATCCGAAGATCATGGCGAGGACGCCGACAACACCGAGGCAGGGAATGAGATCGTTCATGAGAGGTCCTTTAGAAAAAGTCAGGGACTGGAGATTTCTCCAGTCCCTGTTATTTTACTTGATGGCGGTGATGTTGATGCCTCCGCTGTTGGTGTTGACGGTGAGTTGTTCACCTCCACTGTTGATGGCACCGACAATTTGATCTTCTTCCGAACTGGAGCTTTCAGTCAATGTGACCGTGATCGGAAGGTCGGAGCTGATCTGTCCAAAGTCGGTCTTGAGATCCACATTGAGTTTTGTATCTGTTGGCAGGGCAAGCTCGATATTGCCGAAATCTGATTTGACGTTGTGAGGTCCTGTGCCGAGTGAGCCGCTAAACTCGATGGTTCCGCTGTTGGTCTTGACATCCAGTGTGACGGACTTCGCGTTTGAGATTTCGATATTTCCAAAATCGGTGTAGGCTTTGAGTTTGCCTTTCGCGCCGTCGACGGTGATCGCGCCGCTGTTGGTGTGCAGGTCGTATGAGTCTGCCATGGCCTGCTTCAATTCGATCTCGCCAAAGTCGTTGTCCACTTTCAATTCCTTCGTGATGTTGACCTTGGTAATGCTGGTCTTTCCGCTGCTGGTTTCCAATGTGAGCGAAGCTGCAGAACCGTTTTCGTAGGTGGTATTCCCAAAATCCGATTTGATGAAGGCATCTCCTGAAGCGCGGACGTTGGTAAATGTCACAGCGCCGCTGTTCGATGTGACACTGACATCCCTGGCTTTGACCTGGGCTAGTGTGATCTCTCCGAAGTCAGAGTTGATCTTCACATCTTTGGTGCCCGCTTCCACTGCCTCGATGTTGATCTTACCGCCATTGCTTTGAACTTCCAGCTCACCTTCGATGTTCTTTGCTGTCACATCGCCAAAATCATTGGAGAGTTCCACAGCGCCCTGAACATCCTGCACGGCAACCGAACCAAATTTGGTATCGATACTCACAATAGTTTTAGTTGGGACGGTGACGATGAAGTCCACGGTGTTGATATTGTTGTTAAAGTTCATTGAATCCGGTAATTCATATTTAAGGGTGATGGTATTGCCATTCTGCTCGATGGCATATTTGATGGTCTTCACTTCCTCGTCTGCACGGGCTTGGGTAGAGTCGTAAGCGATCTTGACCACTTTGACTTGCACCGTGTCCACATCGCCGCCAGTGACGGTGACATCGCCTGCCTCATCAGCCACTATCAGGGTGAGTGGCTTTTCTGCGTCCACTTTGAGGGTCTTACTTTCCTCCACTTGTGAGGAAATGTTATTTCGATCAAAAGGACTATTGGTCGGGAAGCCGCCATTGATGGTGAAGAATGCCACCGCGCCAATGCCTAGGCATACCAACGCCAACGCTGCTACTAAAAGGGTGATCACAACGGGTCTTTTCATTTTCGTTCTCCTTGTTTACGAAGTGCCGCAAAAAGCGGTATCATGTTTCTCACTACGTTTGACAGGCGATTCGCGAAAAAGTTTCAAATTCGATTAACCACGAAGGTACACAAAGGAAAACCAGAGCTTTTATTCATCCTTCATCATTCATAATTCATTCTTGCTCTTCTGAAACTTTTCCCCACTTTCCCTGTCTAACCCTGTAGAGACTCCATGTCAGCTACTGAAACCACCCTCATCCAGCGCGCGCAAAAGGGAGATCATGATGCCTTTGCGGCGCTGGTTACCGAACATCAACGTTATGTTTTCAATCTTGCTTTGCGAGTCGTCAAGGATGAGAACGAAGCGCTCGACCTCGCGCAGGAGACCTTCGTACGCGCATGGACGGCGCTGCCAAATTTCAAAGGTCAATCCCAATTTCGCACATGGCTATATAGAATTGTCACCAACCTGTGTTACAACCGCCTGCCCAACTTGCGCCGCTCGCTCAACGACCTCGGCGACGATGTGATGGAAGACATTCCCGAAACCAATTTCGATAACCCCGCCCGCGAATTTGAATCAAATGAAACGAAGCAACAATTACAAGAAGCGATTTCTTCACTCGACTCAAATTATCAATTACTCATTACCCTTCGCTATCAAAACGAACTCTCCTACGACGAGATCGCCTCGACTCTTAATCTGCCGCTTGGTACTGTTAAAACAGGCATTTTCCGCGCGAAGGAACAACTCCGCAAATCACTTGCCCATCTGGAGGAATCATGGATAACCGCCTAGAACAAGACTCCCTCATCGAAGACGCTCTCCAAAATTACCCGCTCGCACCCATGCCGCGTGATATTACCGCCAGTGTAATGGCGCGCATCCAAACCACGTCCGCCCCGCGCCCATTCCAGGTCACATGGAATGATTTTGCCATTGCCCTCACCATCACTCTTTGCGTAGTCGCGCTATTCTTTACCGTGCAAAATCTCCCGCCAATCATGCTGACGAAGATCCGCATTCAAGGAATTCTTTTCTATCAGGATATTCTGGTCAATGCCCGCTGGCTTATTCCCGCTGTGTTGTTTGGTGCCGCCGCATTTTTCTCTGCGTTGACGATCCCATATTTTCAAAAGCAATTAACAAAATAAGAAAATCTCAAATCCTAATTTCAATGGGGGCTTTCCGCATTAGGCCACTCAAGGCTGTCAAATAAATCCTGTGCTATCATTGCGCTTCCGAAATGGGTGTATTTAGCAATTGTCAATTGTCCATTTTTATCTTCGTATAAACGGGATTTTCCATGCGCCTGAAAGCAGATCTAACTCTTCTAGTAGTTTCCATTATTTGGGGTTCGGCGTTTGTCGCGCAGCGAGTCGCGGGCCAAATGGGTAGTGTGTACCTGTTCAATGGAGCGCGTTATTTCCTGGCTGCGCTGGTTGTTTTGCCGCTTGCCTTGCGGGTCAAACGAAATGACAAGCCTTCCTGGACGATGTCTCGCGACCAATATAAATGGATGACCGTTGCAGGTTTTTTACTTTTTGTTGGAAGCGCGTTTCAGCAGGCGGGTATGGTGTATACGACCGCTGGGAATGCCGGTTCATTACCAGTTTGTATGTTGTGCTGGTTCCCATTGCCTTGTTCTTTGTTTGGGGCGAGAAACCGCATTGGATGTCCATTGCCGCGGTGGGGTTGGCGGGGTGGGGCATTTCTCCTTTCAACGGGCGGCAGGTTCGAGGTCAAGGCAGGCGATGCGCTTGAATTGGTTGGAGCATTATTCTGGACATTCCATGTCATTGTGCTTGGAAAATTCGCATCCAAGTTTGAAGCGATGTCATTTTCAGTTGGTCAACTTTTTGTGTGCGCGATCTTAAATTTAGGCGTGGGCATCTTTGCTGAACCAATGATGACGTTTAACTGGCCGCTTATGTTTGCGATCGCGTACACTGCCTTCTTCTCGCTTGGGTTATGTTACACACTTCAAGTGTGGGCACAGCGGCATACACCTCCTGCAGATGCCGCATTGATCTTAAGCCTTGAGTCCGTTTTTTCTGTGATCTCTGGCTGGTTGATCTTGAATGAAAAGCTCGTTTTAATTCAGATATTTGGCTGTGTATTAATTTTTATTGCGGTCGTGCTTTCGCAATTCAAGGAATGGAATTCAGGCGCAATCGACCACGATCATCTTGTTGAGGGAAGATAAAATTTATGCCTGAAGAAAGAAACCTGATCGAAGAATTGGATTTGTCGTTTCACCCGCTCACGCAAAAGTTGTGGCGTGATTTTGAAATGCTTTTCGGCTTACACGGCGCGTGTGGCGGATGCTGGTGTATGTTTTGGAAATTGCGCGGAAAAGATTACAGTGAGAACACAGGCGACTCTGCGCGGCAAATGCAAAAGTCAATCGTAGATTCGAAAACTGTGCCTGGGCTGCTGGCGTATTCCGAAGGCTATCCTGTTGGCTGGATTGCCGTGGAGCCTCGCAGTCATTATCCCAAGCTGGCACATTCCCGCGTGCTTAAGCCTGTTGATGATCAGGAAGTCTGGTCGATCACTTGTTTTTTTGTCGAGAAAAAACACCGCCGTAAAAATATCGCGGTTGAATTGCTGAAAGCCGCGATCGAGCATGTAAAAAAGAATGGCGGACAGATCGTCGAAGGCTATCCGGTTGATGTAAAAACGGCTCAGCCTGCACCTTTTGTCTTTACAGGCACGGCTTCCGCATTCAGGCAGGCAGGTTTTTTGGAAGTGGCTCGGAACTCGCCCTCCCGCCCAATATTTCGTTATACAATTCAATAATTGAGCACAACTTTTCATCCCCCGTCAAAATCATTAACGCCTCGTGATTATTTATTTATCGCGCTGGTTGTGATTTTGTTTTTTGCGGTTTCCACGGGATTGATATTTGCGAATCTTAACCTTAAGGGCGGTGGTGATTTCTTTGTCAATTGGGTTGCCGCTCGCGGATTTCTTTTTGAAAATTTCAAGTACGGCAAAACAAAAGTTCAGATCGAAAAAAAAATAACCGAGGAACTGCCGCAAAGAATTGATCCATATGGAGGAGAGATTCCTGCTCGTGTTCAACAAATGGTTTATGGGCACGCTGTGGGGACAGGTGATGAACCATATATTCTGGATACGCCTTTTCAGATTCTCTTGCTTTATTTTCCATTCGCCCTTTTTCCCGATCCTGTACTTGCCCGGGCTTTCTTTACTTTATTGATTCAATTGGGGTTGTTCATACTCGCCATCCTCAGCCTGCGCCTTACAGAATGGGATGCTCCTCCTTTTCTTGCCGTTTTGTTTGTCTTCTTTGCTGTGCTTAATTTTTATTCGATCGAAGCGGTTTATGAAGCCAGTCCTGTTTTGCTCCTTGGTCTTCTGTATGCAGGCATTTTATTTTTTCTTCACAATGAAATCGACGAACTTGCAGGCGCGTCGATTGCTGTCTCGCTGTATTATTGGGAAGTCGGAGCGCCGTTTCTCCTTCTCGTCTTTTTACGCATCTATTGGCAAAGGCGGACGCGCGTATGGGCTGGGTTTTTTATGGCAAGTTCCATCCTGTTCTTTATTTCATTCCTTTTGTACCCCGGCTGGATCATCCCCTTCCTGCGCGCAACGGTCAATGCCCTGCGTACTGATTTTGGATTTAATGTTCACTCAACCTTTTTTTCTTTCTGGCAAGTACAAGGTCAGTATCTTGCATGGATGTTCACCACTGTACTTATCATTCTATTTGGCTTCGAAATAAGTCTTGTGCGCTATGGAGATGACCGCCGTTTTTACTGGACCGCCTGCCTTGCACTTGCTGTTGCCCCATTGCTGGGTTTTCGTACCGAAATGGAGCATCTCGCTGTGCTTATTATTCCGCTTGCGCTCGTCTTCGCCATTGTCCACGACCGCTGGCGTCGAATTGGAAGTTGGTTATCTTTCTCTCTTATACTGGCCTCGTTTTCTATTCCATGGGGCGTTAATTATTTTCTCCTCGAGCAATTTGGGGTAATGACACAGGAAATAATTTTTCTTTTCCTCCCACTTTTTACCCTTGTCGGTTTATACTGGATTCGTTGGTGGGCGATCCGTCCTCCACGCCTCTTGAGCGATCTTGTTAATCAGTCATGACTTTCCGAAATTATTTTTTTCTGTTTTTTCTCGGCCTTGCCATTCCGTTTGGGATTGCGCAATTTCAACCAAATCCTGGTTATCTTGATTCTGATTACTATTTTGCCGGCGGAATTCAACTCGCGATGGGCAGGGGGTTCACGGAGCCTTACCTATGGAATTATCTTGATGGAGTAAATTCGCTTCCTCACCCGTCTCACAGTTATTGGATGCCGTTGGCTTCGATCGTGTCTGCTATGGGAATGTGGCTGACTGGGGAGATTACATACCCATCTGCCCGCTCCTTCTTTTTTATAATTGCAGCGCTTGTTCCGCCAGTCACTGCGGGGCTGGCTTATTCCTTTTCCAGGAAACGTGAACTTGCCATCGCATCGGGATTGCTTGCGGTGTTTTCTGTTTACAATGCGCCTTTTGTGGCAGTGACAGACAATTTTGGTCTCTTTATGCTCTTTGGCGGATTGTATTTCATTGTCGCAACAAAACTAATCGAAGACTCGCCCCGCGCACGTTACTGGATTATTCTTGGCTTGCTCGCTGGCCTGATGACATTATCTCGCAGCGATGGCCTTCTATGGCTTGCGCTCGCTTTTCTTTTTACGATTTGGCGAGCTAAAGAACCCTCAACACGTAAATTACAATTTATTACTCGTAACTCGTTTCTCGCTCTCCTTGGTTTTCTACTGATTATGTCTCCCTGGTATCTTCGCAACTTGAATATCTTCGGCACGCTCATGGCTCCAGGTGGAAGCCGGGCTCTCTGGCTTGGTAGTTACGATCAGACATTTATCTATCCGCCGTCATTGCTCAATTTCGATTCCTTTCTTGCGCTTGGTTGGAAGGAAATCATGTTGGACCGTTTGGCGGCATTGGGATCAAATATATTAAGCGCATTCGCTGCTCATGGTGGGATATTATTATTTCCCTTCATCATTGCCGGGGTAATTTCATTTCGAAAAGATGAGCTTGTCAGGCTCGCTGGACTTGCATTCTCAATTCTTTTTTTTGTGATGACGTTCATCTTTCCGTTTGCGGGTTCACGCGGTGCATTCTTTCATGCCGGCGCGGCATTACAGCCGATGTGGTGGACGCTCACACCGCTCGGGCTTGAGGCGATTCTCGCGTCCCTAAGAAAACGCGGCTGGGGCAATGACCAGGCCCGGGTGATATTCCGAAGCGCATTGATCATGATCGCAATGATCCTCACTGTCTATGTCGTTTACCTGCGCTTGTTCGATCTCGGCTGGAAGGAAAATTTGGAGAATTATTCAGAGGTTGAACAATTTCTAGTGAAGAACGGCATTGAGTCAACTGACATCGTCATTGTTCGAAACGCGCCGGGCTATTATCTTCAAACCAATCGCTCCGCAGTCTCATTTCCTTATGGCGGTGAGCAGTCCATTCTCGACGTGTCGAAACAATTTGGCGCATATTACCTCGTGGTAGAACCGGAGGCCAGGCGTGAGCCTATTGATAATTCATATCAAGATGCGAATGGAATTTTGCGGTTTGTTTATTTAGGTGATGTGGATGACACACGAATCTACAAAATTAAAATCAAATAAAATATCGCGGCGTGATTTGCTGGTCATTGCCGGCGCGGTGATTTTTATTTCTCTCATTTATTTGCTTGCGAGTTATTTTATTAATACAATTGGATTCCCGCTGGATGATTCCTGGATCCATCAAACATATGCGCGTAATTTAGCCTTACGCGGAGAATGGGCTTTTCGTCCCGGTTTGCCATCCGCCGGCTCAACTTCGCCGCTTTGGTCTGCCCTGCTTGCGATCGGCTTTTTATTGCACCTTTCTCCCTACCTCTGGACTTATTTCCTTGGCGGATTGTCGCTCTTTATGTTGGCAGTTCTTGGGGAATGGGCTGTTCGCAAACTTGTTAATTCCTATGACCCTCGTTTCCCCTGGATTGGAATATTTTTTGCTTTTGAATGGCATCTTGCTTGGGCTGGAATGTCTGGTATGGAAACCTTGCTGCATGGGTTGATCGTCACGACCGTTCTGGTTTTTTTGATGACAAATACGTCTCGTTATCTGCCTCTCGGCCTGCTGACTGGATTGGCGGTTTGGGTCCGCCCCGATGGTTTGACTCTGCTCGGTCCCGTGCTGATGACGATCATGCTCAATGAGCATGGTACAAAAGCACGCCTTGCATCAATAACAAAATTTATAATAGGTTTTGGTTCCCTTTTTGTATTTTATTTGCTCTTCAATCTTGCAGTCGGCGGTACGCCCATGCCGAACACATTTTACGCAAAACAAGCGGAGTATGTTGATTGGCAAATGATTCCATTTCCAGAGCGGCTTGGTCAAATGTTGTTGCAGTTATTGGTCGGGCCAAGTCTTGTATTGTTTCCTGGTGTTCTCGGTTGGTTGACAAAATCCATTAAGCAAAGGATGTGGGGAAGTTTTGCCGCGATGATATGGTGTGCGGGATACCTTGGGCTTTACATTTCGCGCCTTCCGCTCTATCAACATGGACGATATATCATGCCTGCCATGCCGATTTTCTTTTTGTTTGGCCTGCTTGCGTTTGCTGAGTTTGATGCGGGGAAAATGTTTGCTCGATACCACTGGGTGGCTCAAACGACATGGCGCTCAAGTATGGTAATGCTGGTCATTGGTTTTATTTTTCTGGGAGCCAGGTCTTACGCGGAGGATGTCGGTGTGATCGAAGGCGAAATGGTGGCCACTGCGAAATGGATTGCAGAAAAATTACCTGGCGATGCACTGATTGCCGCGCATGATATCGGCGCGCTTGGCTATTTTGATTATCACGAGTTGGTGGACCTTGCTGGGTTGATTTCTCCTGATGTCATTCCCTTTATGCGCGATGAGCAACAGATTGCTGTTTATCTCAACCAGCATGGAGTGGATTATTTGGTCGCATTCCCCGAGTTTTATCCGATCCTAACTGGAAACGCAGAGATTGTGTTTTCGACCAATAATCCGATTCCTCTTGCTCTTGGACATAAAAATATGATTGTTTATCGGTGGAAATCTCCATAATAGGTTAAAATAAGAATTGTTTGTGCAATAAAAATCAATCAATTGTGGTTGGGTTTGGGATGAATGAAATTACCTTATTAATTGTTGATGACCATCCTCTCTTCCGTCAGGGAGTTGTGGACGCATTATCTTTAGAACATGATATGCGGATAATTGCCCAGTCAGCTGCTGGGGATGAAGCCTTGGAATTGATCCGTACAAAAAAACCCACTATTGCTGTTCTGGATGTGAATTTACCTGGTATGAATGGACAACAGATCACACACCAAGTAACCCAAGATAGACTCCCGACGCGGATCATCCTGATGACGGGCTATGATGATGTAGAGCAGGCCCTTCATGCCGCTCTGGCGGGTGCGCACGGTTATTGTTCCAAAAATATTGAACCCCAAACTCTTTCTCGCATTATTCGTGACGTTGCCGAAGGAAAGTTTGTTTTTGACAATAATGTATTTTCTCCTCATGAATTAGATATTTGGATTGAAGAAAGAATGGAAGGCGCTCGTCGCTCTTATAGTGAGCCTGGTACTCCGTTTCATCCATTATCAGATCGGGAGATGGAAGTTCTTGGCTGTGTGGTGCGTGGCTTAAGTAATAAAGAGATTGCGTCGATGTTGGGCATAAGCCATCAGACTGTCAAAAATCATGTCACTGCAGTACTAAGAAAGTTTGGCGTTGAAGATCGTACCCAGGCAGTTGTCTATGCTCTAAAGCGCGGCTGGGTTACATTAAAAGACGCAGATACGCGCCACTTGGAGTGAATTTATGACCGAGCCTATAGATAATAAAACCGAACTGGAAGAAACAAATCGTGCTTTGCGCGAAGTCACTTTAATGATCGAGCAAAGTCAGGGCGAGTTGGCGAAGATAACACAACGAAATGCAGCAATTTCCGCGCATTTACAGCAGGTGCAATTGCAAAAACAAGGGGCGACGATCGAAGAACTCAAAATGGCTTATGACTCTGCGCTGGATGTCCAGCAAAGGCTATTTGTTATGCGGGGTCAACTGGAAAAACTTCAAAATGATAAGAGCCACCTTGAGAAATATAAACTGATTTTGGAAAATGCTGTATCAAGTGCGAGTGAAATCTCCGTTGCTTCCTTGCCGGCGATTGGCGTGAAAAGCCAGCTGACTGGGATCGAAATGATCGTTAATGCACAGGAGGCGGAGCGCCAGCGCTTATCTCGTCAAATGCACGATGGACCCGCCCAGGCGCTTTCCAATTTTATTTTACAAACTGAGATCGCAATGCGCTTGCTTGACATTGATCCTGTTCAGGCTAAAGATGAATTGGGGAACTTAAAGACATCAGCGATGGGTACTTTTCAGAAAGTGCGTAATTTTATTTTTGAACTGCGCCCTATGATGCTTGACGATCTTGGTTTGACCCCCACATTAAAGAAATATGCCGATGCTTTCAAGGAGCAGGCGGGTTTGGAAGTGAGTGTGATCGTTACTGGTATAGAGCGGCGCCTCGAGCCCTATCTGGAAGTTATGATTTTCCGCGCAGTTCAAGAATTGCTTGGGAATGCCTCCCGTCATAGCCAGGCCACAATGGTCAAGATCATGGTTGATCTTGGGACTGACTTGATTCGAGTGAGTGTGGATGATAACGGTAAAGGGTTTGACCCAGAAACTCTCAGAGAATCTAATAATCTCGGATTGAAGCTAATTCGTGAGCGAGCCGAAATGCTTGGCGGGAATTTTGAGATTGACAGCGCAGCCGGTTCTGGAGCAAGGATAGTCTTTACTGTGCCGGCGAAGGTGTAGCTATTTTAAACAGAATTTGGTTACCTTGCAGTATTGTTGGCTGTTAGTGTGGCATTTCATTCAGCCACCCTGTAAAATGAGTTATTCTAATAAAAAATGACAACCTATTTTACATGGCAAGATTGAAAAAGTTGGCATCCTGTGAATGGTCATGCTTTTGTAATTTTCCTGTATAATATTTGTGTAATAAAAAACTAATAATAATTGCGATGATAGGAGAATACCATGCGACGTGGAAGAACTCTAATACTTGTGTTTCTGATCATCATCATTGCCTTGGTGGTTGGCTTCGTGGCTTTTCGCCAGTTTGCAACTCCAGCGCCTACGGTTCAACAGCCAGTAAATATTGAAGTATATATAGCTGCTCAGCCAATACCGCAGGGTGGAAAAATTACTGAGGATTTGCTCACTACTATAACAGTTCCACAGGATAAAGTGATCGCAGTCATGTTCACGCGTGACGAATTGAGCGCACTTACCAATAATAAGGTGGCTAAATACCCTCTTGATCAGGGTGTTCCGATCACCGAGGCGATGGTAAACGATGCTTCTGCCGCAGTCTCGATTGCGGGTCCGCAGTGGGCATCGTTAATTCCGCCTGGCATGACGGCCATGTCTCTCCCGGTTAGTCGTCTCGCCGTGGCAGGGTATGCCATCCAAAAAGGTGCGCATGTCAACTTGAACGCGTGTTTTAATTTTGTTGATGTAGATCCAACATTTCAAACCGTCCTCCCAAATTTAACTGCGGCACTTACAGGCACTGGATTTGTCCCAGACACCTTACCCGTTGTTACGCTTGGGGTGGGGGCTGCTGGCTCTCCTCAAGGAAGATTAGAGTTGGATCCCTCCTTGCAGCAACCATATTATTTAATTCCATCTGAAGCACAGCGTCCTAGAATGGTTTGCCAAATGTTGCTTCAAGACGCGGTCGTGTTGGAGTTGGGTAATTCTCCGCTTCCAACCGCTGCAGTAGTTGCGCCGGCTCCGACAGACCCAAATGTGCCTGCCGCAGCGCCTGTCGCACCTGACATTATCACCTTGATTGTCTCTCCACAGGATTCAATTACGTTGTCATATCTTATGTATACAAATGCGCAAATATCCATGGCGTTGCGTAATCCCTCGGATCAAGCCCGCCAGGCGACAGAAGCGTCAACGTTACAATTCCTGCTTAGTCAATATAACATTCCTGTTCCTGCGAAACTTCCGTACGCCATGCAGCCTAGTGGTCTTGTTGCCCCGTGTTTGCAAAATGATATTGCGAGCGGTATTTGTTCTCCAGTTTCACCGTCTCTCCTCAACCATAATAGTCGGGTTCGAGATATATACTTTTCGAAATATGAATTATTCAAATCTCCGGGTAGCTTGAAATGGCCGTGACTAAAATTCGGGTTCTTATCGTAGATGATATAGCAGAAACTCGCGAAAACATTCGTAAGTTGTTGCAGTTTGAATCAGACGTGGATGTTACCGGCGCTGCGCGTTCAGGCAAAGAAGGAATTCAACTTGCCCAGGAGTTGGACCCTGATGTTGTATTGATGGACATCAATATGCCAGATATTGATGGAATTACAGCAACAGAAGTGATTCGTCAAAAATCACCCCATATTCAGGTGTTAATTTTATCTGTCCAGAGTGATGGAAACTATATGCGAAAGGCGATGCTGGCTGGCGCGCGCGACTTTTTGACAAAGCCTCCTATGGGGGATGAGTTGATCTCTGCGGTTCGCCGTGCTGGTGAAATGGCGCATACTGAACGCGCAAAAGGTGCTCAGCAGCGTTTGGTTACCGCTGGTTCGTCTGGTTTGCCAATTTTGATGTCAAGTTTTGCCCCTGCGGCCAGTGGAAAGATCGTTACAGTATACAGCCCGAAGGGCGGAACAGGCTGTACAACAATTGCAGTTAATCTGGCGATTGCTCTGAACAATGAAGATACTCGTACTGTTTTGGTGGATGCAAACCTGCAATTTGGCGATGTGGCAGTTTTTGTCAATGAGCAGGGTAAGAACACCATTCTTGAACTTGCGCCTCGCGTGGATGAGCTTGAGTCGGAAGTTGTTGAAGAGATTTTAATTAAGCACGAGGCTTCCGGTATTCGAATTCTTGCAGCCCCTCAACGTCCCGAAATGGCTGAGAAGGTCTCTGCGGATCAATTTGCCAAGGTTTTGCAATTCTTACAAAGAATGTACGCTTATGTTGTTGTTGACACTTCGTCCATATTGACGGACGTCATTCTTTCCACCATAGATATTAGCGATGTGATCGTGCTTGTTACTACTCAGGAAATACCCGCGATTAAAAATGCACGGTTGTTTCTTGATCTTTTGCAAACCATGGGTATCCGGAAGGAAAAAATTGTATTTACCATGAATCGGTATGACAAGCGCATCGCGATCACACCGGAAAGAGTGAGTGATAACCTTAAGCATGAAGTATCGGCTACAATTCCTCTCGATGAGAAAATAGTGATCACAGCCGTCAACAGGGGAGTGCCGTTCATGCTGGATAATAAATCACAACCTGTTGGGAGGGGAATTTTTTCTCTGGCAGAAGTGGTGCGGGCGCGTTTGACTTTATTGGAATCTGAAAATGATTTGTCTCTTAAGCGTTAAGGAGTTTTTCTATGTCATTACTTCGGCGTATTGAGCAGGGTCAAGGAGGCGGTCAGCAGGACGGCGGCGCTCCCTTGCCTCAACAATCTGGTGGTGATGGCAAAGCAGGTGGGGGTGATTCTTCCCGCTTGTCGTCAATGCAGGCAAGAAGAGTCAGCGCGCCTATCACATCTCCACAGGCTGGTTCATATTTTGACTTAAAAACCCGTGTTCAAAATAAACTACTCGCTGAGATCGATCCCTCTATGGATGTATCCAGAACGGATGAAGTTCGGCGTACTATTCAAGGTTTATTTGAACAGATCCTTGCGGAAGAAAATATCGTTCTCTCACGCCCTGAGCGTGCGCGCTTATTTGAGCAAATCGCGGCTGAAATACTTGGCTTGGGACCGTTGCAATCACTGTTGGAAGACGATACGATCACCGAGATTATGGTGAATGGACCCAAGAATATTTATATTGAACGTAAGGGTAAACTTCATCGCGTACCCGTAACTTTTGAAAGTAATGAGCATGTAATGCGAATTATTGATCGCATTGTTGCCCCCCTCGGTCGTCGCATTGATGAGTCCAGTCCATATGTGGACGCGCGTTTGCAGGATGGCTCCCGTGTAAATGCAGTCATTCCTCCGATTTCATTGGTTGGCCCTGTGTTGACTATTCGTAAGTTCTCCAAGAATCCAATATCAGTTGACCAAATGGTTCAATTTGGTTCGCTTACAAATGAGTGCGTACAATTCCTTAAAGCCTGTGTTGAATCCCGCCTAAATATTATTATTTCAGGCGGTACAGGTTCAGGCAAGACGACGCTTTTAAACGTGCTTTCTAGTTTTATTCCGTCTGATGAGCGTATTTTGACGATCGAAAATGCAGCCGAGCTGCAATTGCGGCAGGAGCATGTTGTGACGCTTGAATCTCGTCCCCCAAATATTGAAGGCCGTGGCGAAATTACCATTCGCGATTTGGTCATCAATGCTTTGCGTATGCGCCCCGAACGGATTATTGTTGGCGAATGTCGTGGTGGCGAGACTTTGGACATGCTGCAAGCTATGAATACTGGTCACGATGGTTCGATGACCACGGCTCATGCCAACACTCCGCGTGATGCGATCTCTCGTATCGAAACTATGTGTTTGATGGCGGGCATGGATTTACCGGTCAGAGCTATTCGTGAACAGATTTCCAGCGCAGTGGATGTGATCGTTCAACAACAGCGTATGCGGGATGGTACTCGTAAAGTTATTACGGTTGCCGAGGTAAGCGGCATGGAAGGCGACGTGATCACAATGACAGATCTCTTCGTCTTTGAGCAAACAGGCGTTGAAAATGGAAGGATCGTTGGACGCCTTCGCCCTACTGGTCTTCGTCCAAAATTTATGGACAAGATCGAAGCTGCGGGCATTCATTTGCCCCCATCCATCTTCGGTATTGGAGAACGTCGCCGTTATTGATGACAACAAAATTTATGATTTGAAGCTCTTCAGCTTCATTGATCGAAGATAAAAAGCGATAGTATTTTATGCATACATTTCCGATAAACTATTTACAAGGATTAACATGATTACGTGGGTTATTATCATTGGCGGAATAATATTAATTATCCTATTAATCGTGGGCGTTTTTGTTTCCTCAAACAGTGAGCGTGCCCTGGTTGAACAGCGCTTAAGTAAATATCTGGATGATGACAAGAAAGGCAGCGACGAACGCGATCCTCAAAGATCTATGCTCACGGATTGGGTGTCAAGGCGGGTCGAAAAGACATCCTTTGGAGATCGTGTGGCTCGGGATCTTGCCCGCGCAGATATAAAATTTAAAGTTGCTGAGTATTTTGTTCTAATTGCTGTGACTATTCTGTTGGGCGGTCTCCTAGCTTGGTTTATTGGTAATAGGCATCCAATTTCAGCTTTGATTGGAGCTATTGCGGGGGCGTTTGCCCCCCGATTTTATGTGAAACGTCAGCAAGCCCAGCGTCTTCAAAAATTTAATGATCAATTGTCGGATATGCTTAACTTGATGGTAAACGGTCTGCGCGCAGGGTATTCAACCATGCAGGCAATGGAGGCGATCAGCAAGGAATTACCGTCACCAATCAATGATGAATTCCGCCGTGTTGTGCAGGAAATGCAGATCGGTATTCCAATGGAGACTGCCCTCGAAAATTTGTTGCGCCGTATCCCAAGTCCCGACCTTGACTTTGTTGTGACTGCCATTAACGTTCAGCGGGAAGTCGGCGGTAATCTCTCTGAGATTTTGGATAATATTTCCTTTACCATTCGCGAACGTGTTCGTATTAAGGGCGAAGTGCGTGTATTGACCTCTCAGGTACGTACCTCAGGAAGCGTTCTGTCCTTGATACCATTCTTTTTAACGCTTGTTTTGTGGTTCCTTAATCCTGAATATTTGATGTCAGTGACGCAGGGCGGTCCATTGTGTACTGCGGGAATTATTTGTGTGGTGCTTGGTTTGATTGGTTCCAGTTACTTTATTATGATGCGTATTGCGGATATCGAGGTGTAGTATGACTTCTACAACGATTGTTACGATTATTGTTGGCATTGTCATTCTTGGCGTTGCGATAGCACTTGTTGTTGTAGGTGCTCGATTTTCACGGGAAAATCAGGAAAATCAATCTGATCCTGTTATGGCACGCCTGGCTGAAGCAACCCAGCGTGGCGAAACGGTTTCGTTGGAAGATATTGAACTTCAACAGCCCTTTATGGAGCGGATTGTTATTCCCATCATAAAAAAGTTCGGGGAGATTTCGACACGTTTCACGCCACAAAAGCTTCTGGAAGAAACCACCCTAAAATTGGAACTGGCTGGCAATCCTGGGCGAATTGATGCATCGACTTTTTTGGCGACTCGTTTTGTTGGAGCTGGGGTGTTTGGCGGGCTTTTGCTCTTGATTTCATCACTGCCAACCGTGAACTGGCCGCTCGGGAGAGTAGTTCTGATCGTTGGCATCTTCACAGCGTTGGGGTTTTTCTTCCCGCAATTATGGCTTCAGAGTCGAATTAATCGTCGTCAGACCGAGGTGCGTAAAGCCATGCCTGATGCTCTCGACCTGTTGACGATTTGCGTTGAGGCAGGCTTGGGGTTTGATGCGGCGATGTCAAAAGTCAGTGAGAAGTGGGAGAACGAACTTTCGATTATGTTTGGACGTTGTATCCGTGAAGTTCAACTCGGAAAAACACAACGCGAGGCTTTGCGCGACATGGCAGACCGGCTCGGGCTGCCAGAGTTGACAAGTTTCGTTGCCGCTGTGATACAAAGCCAGATATTGGGTGTAAGTTTGGCGAAAGTTCTCCGTATTCAATCTGATCAAATGCGCATGAAAAGGCGTCAGTTTGCTGAGGAGCTCGCGCATAAGGCTCCTGTAAAAATGATTATCCCAATGGCTTTATTAACCTTTCCGTCGATTATGATAATTTTAATGGCTCCTGCGGCATTCCAGATTAGCAAGGCTTTTGGCCCTATCATAGGGAATTAATTTCTATCGCTTTGATGTGAAGAGGCCGCTTTGCAAAACTGGTCATACACAGCATATCGATTAATTTGGAGCGCGCTTGACCTGCTTTTTCCTCCCGAATGTGGGGGCTGCGGGAAAATGGGCTCTTGCTGGTGTCTGGATTGTCAAAAAAATATAAAAACACTAAAAGAAAATCTTTGTGAAGTGTGCGGTCTTCCATTGGAAAAGGCGGGGATATGTACCGTCTGTCAATTGGATCGGCCGCATTTTTGTGCATTAAGAGCGTGGGCAGTTTTTGATAATCCGGTTCGAAATGCGTTACACAAATTGAAATACAAACGGAACATATCAATGGGATATGCGCTTGCCGCACAAATGGTTGCGTTTGTGCGGGATTTGGACTGGCCGATTGACATGATCATACCTGTTCCGCTTGGGAAACATAGACTCAAAGAACGAGGCTATAATCAAGTTGCAATGATCGCGATGCCGCTTGCAATGGCGCTTAGTGTGGAATATGCTCCGGGAGAATTGACACGGAGCAAAGAAACGCGTTCCCAGGTGGAACTAACAAAACAGGAACGCAAGGAGAATGTTAAAGGCGCGTTTCAGGCTGGCGTGGGAGTGAAGGGGAAAAATGTACTAGTGCTGGACGATGTCTCAACAACAGGATCAACTTTATCATCCAGCGCAGAGGCGTTATATTTGTCAGGCGCAAAAAATGTTTACGCTTTGACAGTTGCCCGTGCGCTGCCCCATCATGGTTTACAGAACGCCTGAGCGTTTTGTTCGTAGCTTTTCATCCCAATAAGGAGGACGTATGTCCAACAAAGTGGAAGTTCAGACTCGTAATATTCGATTGACCGACAAGATTGAGGAATACGTTAATAAAAAGGCTGGTAATTTTGATCACTACCTGACCGCGATCGAAGAGGCGCGCGTGGAATTGGCTCACTATAAGGCAGCCCGCAATGCTGATGATCGTAATGTTGCGCAGATTACCGTGTATGGCAAAGGATTTACGCTTCGTACAGAAGAGCGCGCAGATGAGGCGCTGGCCGCTTTTGATCTGGCGCATGATAACATGCAGAGGCAGATCGAAAGATACAAGGGCAAGCATCAACATGGCCGCGGTGACGGGCGTTCTGCCGCCGAGGCTGCCGAACCGATCTTTGATGATGCGACAGGTGAGCTTTCTCCGCTTGTGGCGCGCAAAAAGAAGTTTGTTTTATATCCAATGACTGAAGATGAAGCTGTGGTTCAAATGCGAAATCTTGGACACGATAACTTCTTTATCTTTTATAATGCACAGACCAACAAAATCAATGTGTTGTACCGCCGCCGCAATGGAAGTTACGGATTGATAGACCCTGAACTCGGTTAAGATCAGGCAAATTTGACTGGCCTGGCGGCTATGCTGTCAGGCCAGTTTTCATTTTGGAGTTGCAATGGATTTTGACGATATAAGCGACAAGAAATTAGAGAACAACCCAATGAACGATGTCGTGGTTGAAGATGCCGTGATCCGCATACTCTCTGCGGTCGGAGAAGACCCTCAGCGCGAGGGATTGCAATTCACGCCGCGTCGTGTAGCGCGAATGTATCATGAATTGCTTGGCGGTTATACCATGGATCCAAAAGCCATTATTAATGGCGCTTTGTTTGAGGTTCAATACGATGAGATGGTGCTTGTGCGCGACATCGAGTTTTACAGCATGTGCGAACATCACATGCTGCCATTTATCGGCCGCGCGCATGTTGCTTATATCCCAGATGGGAAAGTCCTTGGCCTTTCAAAAATCCCGCGCGTAGTGGATATGTACGCGCGGCGCCTTCAGGTTCAGGAGCGCATGACCCGCCAGATCGCGGATTTCCTGCGCGACCTGCTCAAGCCGCAAGGTGTGGCTGTTGTTGTGGAAGCCATGCATTTATGTTCGATGATGCGCGGCGTGAAAAAACATGATGCGCGTATGACCACTTCCGCGATGCATGGTGCGTTCCGAGCCAACCTTGCCACGCGTCAGGAATTTTTGGCAAATATTTCTCGCGGTGCTTCGCCTTTGCAAATTTAAATTTATTGGATGGAAACCACGCTTTGCTCTTAGCCTTTATTTGGATTCTGTCGCTCAACCTCTACCGCCACTGAATCCGCTTCCGGTACTGCGCCAGGCTTGTCCACCCGTAAAATAACTCTAGCTACTCTCGGCTCTTGCAGGCAGACCTGTGCCAGGTCGTTTGCAAGTGCTTCGACAGTCATCCGTGACGCGCTTTCTGCATGAGCGCGGAGTTTTTTTGACATATCGCTGTAATTGACGCAGTCGGAAATATCGTCACTTTGAGCAGCGGAACTTGTATCCGTGTACATTGTTGCGTTGATGATGATTTCGCGCAGCGTGACGCGTTCCCAATCGTGAATTCCAAGGATGACCTTTGCACGTAAATTTTGGATGATGATTTTATCCATTATGAATTCTCTTTTAACCTGTGTTCGATCAACAAAAATAGGGCGGCTAATACAACAAGCGATATGACCTGCTCCTGTCTCACACCGTTCGATATTAATGTGCTGTCACCGCGAAAGGTGTGAAGAAATAGTTGAGAACCAGCTGTGAGCGCGGCGAAGGTGAGGAAGAGAATGCCCGGGCGAGTATCATGTCTTTTAAACCAGAGCAGGATAAAGATAAGTAGAGACGCGACTGTTTCGTATAGCTGAGTCGGATGCCGTGTCGCATTCCATAAATTGATGCCCCACGATTGATCCGTTTCTTTTCCAAAGGCTGTGCCGGCCGCCAGATGACCAAGTCCCATTCCAATTGAAAGGATCGCAAAGAAGGGCGTCAGAGCATCGAGGGTGTCCCAAAATAATAGCCCGCTGCGTTGACCGTAAATGAGCGCAACGAGGAAGGCAACTGCGGCGCCGCCTGCTGGGTCAAACATATCCGGGTTAACTGAGATAATGCCAAGCGGACTTTTGATAAATGCGGCGGTATTCTGTAAAACAAATGAAAGCCGTCCGCCAATGACGAATGCGAGCAAACCGTAAAAAATAATATTATTGATGTTTTCCTTGCTGATGCCGTGGCGTTCAGCGCGTTTTTCCGTGAGCGTGAGGCCGATCCATGCGGCGGCAACCAGCAATATCATGTGGCGTGGGGGCGAGAACAGGTTTCGGAATGTTGTCAGCATGTTATTTTAAAATTTCCTCGATGCGCGTGCGGAGCAGGGCTTCAGACATGGGACCGCCGATGACAACTTCGTTGATGACGCCATTACGGTTAATAAAATATGATGAAGGCAGTGAGCGCAATTGATATGCGGATGCGGCATCGCCTGTTTCTTCCAGAAGAATTGGAAAGGTCAGTCCGTATTCATCTATGAATGGCGCTACTGCAAAAGGATCGTCTTGATAGGTCATATTTACGGCTAGTACGATAAACCCTTGATCTTTATATTCTTTGTACATTTTTTCGATGGCGGGCATTTCAGACCGGCAAGGCGGGCACCAGGTTGCCCAAAGATTTACAAGGACTGCCTGACCGCGCAGCTCAGAAAGTGTGTACGTTTCTCCTGTTGGGGTATTAAGAGAGAAATCAGGCGCTGCGAAACCTGCCTGTGGTGCAGGGGGGATATTCCCTGATGTGGATGCTCCCGTTTTATCTGCTGAAAGCGCAATCCATGCTGCGCCTGCTATGAGGATGAGAAAGTAGAGAATGATCCGTTGAGTTTTGTACATGATTATTCGAGTATACATGAAATGGGGTGTAAAATTGATTTTATTTCATAAAATGGCGATATTACATGCTTCCTACTGAATCATCCTTCATTGGTGTTGATCTATCTGCAGGCAGAAAATCCATCTCCTATGCAGCCTTGGATCGCAATTTGAACCTTATTGCGCTCACAGATTGTAAAATGGATGACGTCACCACGTTTCTTGGCGGGCAGAGTAATGCAGTTGTGGCGGTTAACGCGCCTTCAAACGTAAATCGGGGGATTGTGCATGCGAATAAGAAAAATATAAAACTTGCCCAAGTTCAATTTCGTCGTGCAGATATGCGCCTCGCTGAATACGAATTACGCGAGCGGGGAATACATGTTATAAAGACTCCTGCAAATCCGCAATTGTGTCCCTCTTGGATTCGAGCTGGTTTTGAGTTGTATCTCAAACTTGAAAAGATGAAATTTGCAAAATATCCCGAAACGGATTCTGCATGTCAAATAATGGAGACGAATTCGCAAGCGAGTTTTTCCATATTGGCAGGTCAGGTCCCTTTGGCAAGAAATTCATTGGAAGGCCGTTTGCAGAGACATTTGCTTCTGCATGAGCATGGTGTTCGCATCAAAGATCCGATGGATTTTTTTGAAGAAGTAACCCGCTACAAGATCATTAAAGGTGTTTGGCCAATGGAGCTTTTATATTCTCCAGATCAACTCGATGCCCTTGTCGCTGCCTATACTGCCTGGTATGCAGTGAGTAAAGTGGGGAGCGTTGTCATGGTCGGGGATGCCAAAGAAGGAAAGATTGTATTGCCCGAGAGGGAACTGAAAGAGAAGTATTAGCAAACTCTTATGTGCCCAAGCTGTCAAAAGCATAACTTTGTAAATTAATTTCCGACTAATACCATGGATCGAGTTGTGAAAACTGTGTTCTTCGCTCTCAAGATTTTCAAATCACCGTTTGGTAAAATAAATAAAAAATTTTTTTCATAAGGACAATTATGTCAACTGATCTTCAAACTCGTGCGATCAATACACTTCGATTTTTATCTGCGGATGGTGTGCAGAAAGCCAACTCGGGTCATCCCGGACTGCCAATGGGTACCGCCGCAATGGCATATACCATCTGGACGCGCCACCTGCGCCACAACCCCCGCAACCCCAAATGGGCGGGGCGTGACCGTTTCATCCTGTCCGGCGGACATGGTTCAATGCTGCTATATTCCCTGCTTCATGTCACCGGATATGACGTTTCGCTTGACGATCTCAAGAACTTCCGTCAATGGGGAAGCATTACCCCGGGTCATCCTGAATACGGAGTAACGCCCGGTGTGGAAGTCACCACCGGTCCGTTGGGACAGGGCTTTGCGAATGGAGTCGGCATGGCAATTGCCGCTTCGCATCTTGCAGCCACTTTCAATCAGCGCGGACATGAGATCATTGACCCGTTCATTTATGCCATTGTTACAGATGGCGACCTGATGGAAGGTGTGACTTCAGAAGCCGCGTCACTGGCGGGACATTTATCACTTGGACGATTGATCTATCTGTACGATGACAATCATATTTCCATTGATGGCTCGACAGACCTGGCGTTCACCGAAGACCGCGCCGCGCGATTCCGCTCTTATGGCTGGCAGGTCTTGATGGTGGAAGATGGCAACGATGTGGAAGTGATGGATAAACTAATTCAGGAAGCCAAGTCTGATCCGCGCCCGTCCATTATTATGTGCCGCACCATGATCGGATTCGGTGCGCCGAATCGACAGGGTACCTCCAAAGCGCATGGCGAGCCGCTTGGTGATGATGAACTTAATGCTGCGAAGGATAATCTTGGCTGGCCCAAAGAACCGCGCTTCTTTATCCCTGATGATGTGCTTGAGTTTTATCGGAAAGCCGTGGATCGTGGCCGTGAACTCGAATTCGACTGGAAAACGCGTTTCGACGGATTCATGAGACTGTTTCCAACTTTAGGCACAGAGTTGCAGCGGCGTTTGAACGGCGAATTGCCCAAAGATTGGGAATCCACCTTGCCGACTTTCCCTGTGGATGCGAAAGGAATGGGAACGCGTGTGGCTTCAGGGAAGACCATCAACGCAATTGCGCCGACACTTCCAGAACTCATTGGCGGCTCTGCGGATCTCGCTCCCTCGAACAATACAAAAATCGATGGAAGCCCTGCTTTTCAAAAAGATTCTTATCAGGGACGTAACTTCCACTTTGGCGTGCGCGAGCATGCGATGGGCTCCGTTGTAAATGGGATGTCTGTCTTTGGCGGCGTGATTCCGTATGGCGCTACATTCCTTGTCTTTGCAGATTATATGCGGGCTACCATTCGTCTCGCGGCGTTGTCGCATTATCCTTCCATTTTTATTTTTACCCATGACAGCGTTGGGCTTGGTGAAGATGGCCCTACACATCAGCCGATCGAGCAGTTGACCTCTCTGCGCATTATTCCAAATCTGGTGGTCATTCGCCCTGCTGACGCAAACGAAACTGCCCAGGCGTGGAAGGTCGCCATTGAACGCCGCAACGGGCCGACAGTTCTTGCGCTTACGCGGCAAAATGTACCGACCATGGATACAACTCCGCAGGTTGAAAAAGGCGCATACATCGTAAAAGATTTTGGAACTCCTGAAATTATCTTAATGGCATCTGGTTCGGAAGTTGGTCTTATCCTCGAATCTGCGCAAAAACTTGCTGATGAAGGCAAAGGTGTGCGCGTGGTTTCCTTCCCAAGTTGGGAATTGTTCGAGAAACAGGATGATGCTTATCGCGAGTCGGTATTGCCGAAAAATATTCAGAAGAGACTCGCCGTCGAAGCTGGAGCAGGCATCGGCTGGGAACGATACGCGCAGTCCGTTATCAGCATTGAGCATTATGGTGCATCCGCTCCCGCGAAGATCATCTTTGAAAAATTTGGCTTCACGGTTGAGAATGTAGTTGCGAAGGCAAAGTCTCTTTAAAAATGACCGATACAACACTTGGCCTTGTTTTGGTTGTAATCGGACTGCTGGCGGTTGTTGGCGCTGCTTTGAATTGGCGCATTGTGACACATTCTGGCAAGCTGTTGAATCTTTTATTCGGTGACATGATCGCGCGCACGATATATATTGTCATTGGTCTTTTTCTGATGGCGATGGGTGTTGCAAGAATGTTTGGGATTTACTGGCTTGAATGATGAGGAAAAATGAAAATTGCAGTTGGTTGTGACCACGGCGGATTCCCGCTTAAAGAAATTGTGATCGAATCCGTGCAGGCCGCTGGTCACGAAGTAATCGATGTTGGCACATTTAGCGCGGATGCGGTGGATTTTCCCGACTTTACCAAAAAAGTGGGAGAGAAGATCCAAAGCAATGAAGCCGAGCGTGGAATTTTAATTTGCGGCTCTGGCATTGGCGCGGCGATCGCGGCAAATAAAATGAAAGGAATCTACGCTTCGATCTGCCACGATACATATTCTGCCGCGCAGGGTGTTGAGCATGATGCGATGAATGTGCTCTGTCTTGGCGGGCGCGTGATCGGACCTGAGTTGGTTAAAGTTTTAATTCCCGCATTTTTAAATGCAAAATATCTTGGCAATGATCAGGGCGGCGAAAGATTTGCTAAACGGGTAAACAAAATTAAGAAGATGGAAGTGGGTAATTAGTAAATGGTAATTTACCAATTACCATTTACGCACTTATTTCTAAAGGAGCTGTTTTTATAATGTCAGATTCAATTAAAAAATTAACAAGTCTTGGCCAATCTCTTTGGTATGACAACATTCAAAGAAAACTTCTGGAAAACGGCGAACTCAAAGCCATGATCGAGCGCGGAGATATTCGCGGTGTGACATCCAACCCGACCATTTTTCCAAAACGCGATTGCAAAGACAAATGATTACGATGCCGCGTTGATTCCGCTGGCATGGTCAGGCTGGGATGCGGAAAAGATTTTCTGGCATCTTGCCATTGAAGATATTCAGGAAGCCTGTGATCTGTTCCGCCCGTTGTATGATGAAACCAAAGGCGGCGATGGATATGTCAGCCTTGAAGTCAGCCCGTATCTTGCGAATGAAACCGAAGCAACCGCCAAACAGGCAAAGGAACTTTGGGAGCGCGTCAACCGCCCGAACCTGATGGTGAAAATCCCTGCGACCAAGGCAGGCATTCCCGCCATTCGTCAAACCATCGCGGCGGGAATCAATGTCAACGTCACGCTCATCTTTTCGCTCGAACGTTATGCCGAAGTGATGGATGCCTATCTCTCAGGTCTTGAAGACCGCGTTGCTGCAAATGAGTCGATCAATATGATCGCTTCTGTGGCGTCATTTTTTGTTTCGCGCGTGGATACAAAGATCGATCCGAAACTTTCTAAAGATTCAAACCTGCTTGGCAAGGCCGCGATTGCAAATGCAAAACTTGCCTATCATGCCTTTGAAGAAACTTTTACTTCTGCGCGTTTCGCCACGCTCAAGGCTCGTTTCAGCGCCCGCGTTCAGCGTCCGCTTTGGGCTTCGACGGGCACGAAGAATCCCGCGTACTCCGATACCGTTTATGTCGATAATCTCATCGGCCCCGATACTGTCAACACCGTTCCGCCCGCCACGCTCGATGCCTTCCGCGATCACGGCAATGCCGCCATCACCATCACGCGCGGACTGGATGAATCAAAAGCACAAATTGCAGAACTCGAAGCGCTTGGCATTTCCATGAAGCAAGTGACGCAAGAATTGGAAGAGGAAGGCGTCAAGTCTTTTGCGGATGCGTTCAAGGTCTTGCTGGATGTAGTGGATGATAGAAGGAAGAGCGCCGTTTCTTCCATTAATCCTTTGGCTGATTCTGTGGCCAGGCGTTTATCCACGCTGATGGATTCTTCTGTCGCCGCCCGAGTTTGGGCGCACGACCCCACGCTGTGGGCGAGCGACCCTGCAGGTCAGGCCGAAGTCAAGATTCGACTCGGCTGGCTGAATTCCATCGAAGATGCGCGCACGCGCCTTGATGGATATTTATCCTTCGCAAAAGAGATCCACGATGAAGGCATTGACCGAGTCCTCGTGATCGGCATGGGCGGATCATCCTTGACCGCTGAAGTCTTGAGTTCATTGCTGGCCGCCGCAAACATCGAAGCGAAGTTAAGTCTCGCCATTCTTGACTCAACGGATCCAGAACAGGTTGCGCTGGCCGCTAAAAATTATCCGCCAGAAAAATCTTTGTATATTCTCGCCAGTAAATCAGGCGGCACCGCTGAGTTGCTCGCGGCCTTTGATTATTTCTGGGAATTGAGCAAAGGCAACGGCTCGCGCTTTGTCGTCACAACTGATGCAGGTTCATCGCTTGAGAAGCTTGCAAAAGACCGCGGATTCAGAAAAGTATTCAACGCTGACCCAATGGTGGGCGGACGTTTCTCCGCGTTGACCGATTTTGGTCTTGTCCCTGCGGCATTGCTTGGCATGGACATTGAAAGATTGTTGAAGTCTGCCGAAAAGATTCAGAAGGTCTCAAGAGATAATCGCAGCGCTGGCTTTGCGCTCGGCGCTCTACTCGCTGAGTCTGCTCTCGCAGGCAGAGACAAGCTCACAGTTTTGAGTGATGCGCCTGTGTCCGCGTTTGCAGGTTGGATCGAGCAGGTCATCGCTGAGTCCAGCGGCAAACATGGCAAGGGAATGCTCCCAGTTCCGCTTGAGCCGCTTGCCGCTCCTGAAATGTACGGCGCTGACCGCTTGTTTGTTTATCTGCGAAATAACGGCGAGTTGGATGCTGGTGTGACTGCTTTGAAGAATGCTGGCTTCCCTGTGATCGAATTCCCATTCATGAGCCCGTATGATGTGGGCGCGGAATTTTTCCGCTGGGAGATCGCGGTTTCGGTCATGTGTCACATTCTTGAGATCAACGCTTTTGACCAGCCTGATGTGCAAGACAGTAAGCTGCGGACGATTGCGAAGATCACTGATTATCAAAAAACTGGCAAACTCGCTGATGTGGATTTGGTGAATCTCAACGATCTAAAACCCATGTTGGATAAATTTATTTCTGCCGCGCAGGCGGGAGAGTTCTTCACGATCAATGCTTACATCCCGCGTAATCAAGAAACCGTGGATGCGTTGCAGGCCTTGCGGGTTGCGATTCGTGAAAAGACAAGGTGTGCCGTGTCTGCTGGCTTTGGCCCGCGCTTCCAGCATTCCACGGGGCAGTTCCACAAGGGCGGCCCCAACAAAGGCTTGTTCGTTCAGGTTGTATATGATGCCGCGAATGATTTCGAAATCCCAACGCAAGGCATGACCTTCGGCACGTTGATTCGCGCGCAGGCGCTGGGTGATTACGAAGCCTTGATCGCGGCCGGCAGACGAGTATTGCGTGTGAAATTAGATTCTGTGAAGGATTTAGAGAAGTTGACGATACTATAAAATGCTTGAACCAAAATTAATACTGACAATTGGCGGCGTTTACAATTTGGGATTTGTTGTCTTTCACCTTCTCTTTTGGAAGATTTTCAGATGGAAGGAAGACCTTGCTTCATTGACTCAAGTCAACCGCTCGGTTATGCAAATCCTGAATTTACGATTGACTTATGTGTTTCTGGTCATGGCTTATGTTTTGTTCGGATTTCAATCTGAATTGATCGGGACCAAACTGGGACAGACATTATTAATCGCATTTTCGATATTTTGGTTTATGCGGGCAGTTGAGCAGGTTATATTTTTTGGGTTAAAACATAAAGTTTCAAACGGCATGGCTGTATTATTTTTTATCGGCGGCGTGATCCATCTTTTACCTGTATTTTAAACGAAGGAAGTGTAAACATGATAAACCTAGCGGCTGGACAATGTGTAGCCTGTCGCGGCGGCGAGCCGACATTGACCGACGTCGAAATTGAAGATTTGCTGTTGCATGTGATTGGCTGGAAAGTTGCAAAAGTGGTTGACGTTATTCGGCTTGAGAAAGTTTTCAAGTTCAAGAATTTTGTTGATGCGCTTGAGTTCACCAATAAGATCGGCGTGATCGCCGAAGAGCAGGGACATCATCCGCTCATCATCACCGAGTGGGGCAGGGTCACCGTTCAGTGGTGGACGCATAAGATCAAAGGCCTGCACAGAAATGATTTCATTATGGCAGCGAAAACTGAAGAATTATTAGGATAAACAGAAACGACCCGCCAGGGTCGTTTCTGTTTATCCTATATCCTCGAAGCCCGCTTTTTCTTGGCGGCATTATCCAAACTTAGTGTAATCCGGATGAACAATTTTACATTCCCTGCCCAGCCCATGATTACACCTAGCAGCGCGTTAAATCCTTTAGGCGGCTTAACCAGTTCCACGCTTGATGAAAAATCCACGATTCGCCCATCGATTTTGTATTGGTACCTGCTAATTTTTGAAACATCAGGCTCGCTTAATAGAAAACTGCGTAATTGTTCGCGTTCCCCGTCCGTCATCCATTGTGGTAGATCGGATGTGGCTTTGAAATTGCAGATTAGGGCAAGGTCTTGCAATTGTTTTTTATGCTCTTCTTCCAGTGTGTTCTCCCTGGAAACAAAATATTCTACATCCGGGTCGATATGAAGAAGCGGTTTTAGCCAAAGGCGGTTTACAACTGTTCTAATCGCGTTCCTTGTACCCGGAGAGGAGAAGTTCTGTAGAAGATGTTCGTAAAGGTGGTTTTCCCACTCATGTGAAACGTCTGGTCCGATGCGAATGGCGTCACTAAAACCAAGCGCGGGCAGGATTGGGGTGCCGCAAGTTAGGAGGAATGCGTCCGTGCCCATTGCTTCGCGCATTACACGCAGGCTTTCACGGTAGGCGGCTTCGCGCGGCATATCGACATACCGCACCCCTTTCATCGCTCCGGCATAAAGGAAATCTAATTTAATGTAGTCAAAACCCCAAGCACGGACCTGTTTCATTAGGCTGGTCAGCCACACGATTACGTCAGGGTGTGTAACATCGAGCGCGTATAAATCATTTCCCCAATAATTGTATCCAGCTGATACCAGAGCGCCTCCGTCATTCCTCAAAAGCCAATTACTGTGTTCTTTGAAAAGTTGCGACGATTTTGAAACGAGTAATGGTGCAAGCCATAATCCTGCCCGCCGCCCTGTGGATTTGATCTTTTCTGCAAGTGAAGCCATGCCGGATGGAAACTTTTCGTTTGCCTGCCAATCACCAATATTTTTTTGCCAGCCGTCATCCACTTGAATTACATCAAAAGGCAGGTCGCCGAGCAGATCAAAAATTTGATGAAGGACACCTTCATTGATCTCCATATAAAGGCTGTACCACGAACACCAGACACGCGGTACATGTGTTTTAGCCGTCACGCCAAAGCGGATGCCAAGCTGTTTGACATATTCATCGAAAACCCGAGTCTCATTTCCGTATGCGATGAACCATTCAACTTCGCCCGCTTCGCTTCGTCCCACGAGCTGATCCTTCAAGAGAAACACATGTGTATCTGTAGCAAGTGCGCCAACCAGTAGAATATTCCCATCCTCATATTCAACAGCGCCAAGCCAGGATCCATGTGGATTGGACTCGCGCGCATAGACGGCGTCTGTCTGGTAAGGATGAAAGGAAATGGGTTTCTGCATGGGGAAGGCGCCGGCGACATCTGTCCATGCCGCCAGCGACCATGACTGCCAGCCATGCCGATAATATTTCACGGGTGTTGAGGGCAGTCCAACTTGTATTTCCTTGGCTTTTATGATTTTTGAATTTGCTTGAATGTCGGAAAAATGAATGTTTTTCATGAATATATTTATACCAATTAAGTTTGAAATGCGGCTTTTTGCCTGGATGCGTCATGCTGAAAGTGCGAAACGGAACCGTATTATAAATTTGATCTTCTCTTCCGTAACTTTCCAAGGTTCAATACCTTATACAATCGCAAAATAAAATACCTGTCTCCCAGCCAGCCCACGCATTTACCCCATAAAGCGGTCAACCCTTTGGGAACTTTGGGAAGGGATACCGCAGATGTGAAGTCCACTCTACGGCCATCAATGTGGAAGATGTAGCGCTCTGTTTGTTTAATTATTGGCTTCATATCTAGAAAGGAACGTAATTCTTCAAACTCGCCCTTTGACAGCCATTGTGGCAGATCTGAGGTTGCTTTGAACTCACAAATCTGTACAAGGTCTCGCAAGAGAATTCTCTCATCATGTGATAATTGATTTTCCTTTGATTCAAAATAAGCAACATCTGGATCAATGTGTAATAAGGGTTTTAGCCATAAACGATGGAGGGTGGTACGAATGGCGTTCCTTGTTCCTGGAATGGTCGGGTTATAAAGCAGGTGTGCATCACGATATGCTTCCCAAAAATATGAAACGTCAGGCCCGATGCGGATCGCGTCGCATAATCCTATTGCAGGGATTATGGGTGTGCCGCAGGTCAGGAAGAATGCATCCGCGCCCATTGCTTTACGCATCACGCCCAGGCTTTCACGATACGCGGCTTCACGCGGCATGTCTTTATAACGTTTCCCTTTCAGTGCGCCCGCGTAGAGAAAATCTAATTTGAGGTAGTCAAAACCCCAGGCACGCACCTGTTTCATGAGCGCTGACAACCATAAGGTCACGGCAGGATGTGTCGTGTCCAGCGCGTACAATCGTTCGCCCCAATTGAATCCAGCAGAGACCAGCCGCCCTGTCTCGTCACGTAAAAACCAATCATTGTGTTCTCGGAAAAGCTTTGATGATTTGGTTGCGATTAAAGGCGCGAGCCACAAGCCTGCGCGTCGCCCAGTGGACTTGATTTTGTCTGCCAAAGCGATCATGCCGGATGGAAATTTTTTGTTCACCTCCCAGTCCCCGACATCCACCTGCCAGCCGTCGTCAATTTGCAGCACGTCAAAAGGCATGTCGCCGAGTTCATTAAAAACTTTGTGCAGGATTGGTTCATCAATTTCATAATACAGGCTGTACCACGAGCACCAGACGCGCGGCGCGCTGCTTTTTATTGTATTTCCATGAGGCGCAAGACGATTTCCCAATTGTTGGGCGTATTCTGCAAAGACGAGATTTTCCTGCCCATATGCAATGAACCACTCGATTTCGCCCGCTTCGCCATGCCCCGATAATTGATTCTCGATAAGATGCACATGCGCATCTGTGGCGAGTGCGCCGAGCAGAAGAATGTTTCCGTCTGCGAACTCCACCGCGCCCAGCCATGAACCGTTTAGATATTTTTTGTACACATGTTGCGCATCCACTTGAAGAGGGTGAAAGATAGCGGGCATCTGCACAGGGATTGGCGTTGGATCTGTCCATGCTGCCAGTGACCATGACTGCCAGCCGTGACGATAATATTTCACCGGTTTTTCATCAAATTGGATTGTCAATTCCCTGGCTGTTATTATTTTTGATCGAGACTGAATTTCACTAAGATGAATATATGTCATATTGATATCTCGGAATGGATGTGATTGCTTTGTCGAATATAAAGCGCGAGCATAATACTCGAAATAGTTGCGATTGGATAGATAGCACTAATATTTGAGTATTTTTTAGTTATTTCATCTCTCTTGACGATTAAAAGACTGTAAGGTATATTGTTTATGTAGTATTCGGAATAAAATTGGATGTATTATGTATGAATTCGACAAAATAGATATAAAAATTGTAAATTTACTGCTTGAAGATGGTCGTATGTCCGCTTCAGAGATATCTCGTCGCATGGCGGATGTTTCCGAGCGGTCAATCCGCTATCGGATTGACCGCATGATCAAAGACAAGGTCATTCAAGTCTGTGCGGTGATCAGCCCTGAAGCGCTGGGTCTGACTGTCAAGGCGGACGTTTGGCTTGAAGTGGAGTCTGATCTCATTCTTGAAGTAGCCAGAAAAATAGCCGCCTTTGAGAATGTTACTTATGTTGCCTGCGGCATTGGTCAAAACGATATCAGTATACAGATCGTTGCAAAAGATACGGCGGAAATCTATTACTTTGTAACCGAAGTAATACGTAAAGTGCCAGGGGTTCGCAAGACCACCACATCCATTGTTCCAATAATCATCAAGGATGTCTATCAGTGGCGGGTTCCAGAATGGATTGCAAAAGAGATCACTGAAGGGAAAACCGTCATTTAGTTTTTGTAATCTGGTAAAAAGCTGGGTGTCAAAGGAGAATTTATGTTTGGTCCAAAAACGCAGGCATTGCAGACGCGAGCGCAGAAAGCTTTGCCCTTGGGTGTGAATTCAAATTTTCGCTTTTGGGGTGACGGGATCACGCCTTACGTGGAAAAAGCAAGGGGCGGATATTTATGGGATGTGGATGGAAAAAAATATATCGATTATCGTATGGCATTTGGACCGATCATTCTTGGCCATTCATATCCGGAAGTTGATTCGAAAGTCATAGAAGAGATCCAGCGTGGAGTCTTGTTCGCGATGACTGGCGAACTTGAAGTTGCCGTGGCTGAGATGATCATTGAGATGTCTCCTGCGATTGACATGGTGCGTATGGCCTGTTCAGGTACTGAAGCGACCATGCACGCCATCCGGGTCGCGCGGGCTTATACCGGGCGTGATCTGATTCTCAAATTTGAAGGTAATTATCACGGTATGCACGACCATGCTCTTTGGTCAACGTACGCGCCTGTGGAGACGTATGGAAATCGCCGCAGCCCGATCGCTGTCCCAGCTTCATCAGGCATCCCGAAAGCGATGCGAGAGTTTATCATCACACTCCCATTCAATGACTTTGAAGGCTTCGAGCGCGTGATGAAATCTTACGGGGAGCAAATTGCCGCAGTCATTACCGAACCGTGTCAGGGTAATTGTGCGGCGATCAATCCGCAGGATGGCTTTTTACAACTCATCCGCCAGCGGACAGAAGAGCATGGCTGTGTTTTTATTTTGGATGAGGTGAAGACTGGTTTTAGAATTGCAAATGGCGGTGCCCAGGAATACTACCGCATCAAACCTGACCTGGTCACGTATGCAAAGGCCTTAGGCAATGGATACCCTGTGGCAGCCTTCGGCGGCAGGCGTGAGATCATGTCCATTATTGGGCAGGGCGTGGCGCAAGGCGGGACTTATACAAATAACAAGCCTGGCATTGCGGGCGCGTATGCCACGTTGTCATTATTGAAATCCAAACCTGTTTTGAAATCGATCGAAAAGCGCGGACAGCGTCTCATGGATGGCTTGAAGGAAATCTTCGAGGAGAACAGTATTCCCGCTGTGTTCACGGGCTATCCTGCAATGTTCTCGTTCTCGTTGAATATCGACTCGGTTACCTGCCAGCGTGAATGGGCAAAGAGTGATCACGACTTGTATATCGAAATAACAGACAAGGCCATTGCCCGCGGAGTCATGCCCGATCGCGATGCCCGCGAACCGTGGTTCCTGTGCTACGAACATTCCGATGCTGACATAGATGAAACATTGAATGTGTATGCAGAGATCGTGAAGGAAGTAAAAAGGTAATTGTTTGCAGGTTTGGAGGTTGGAAAATTTGAAGATTTAACTTGCAACTTTCAAACCTGTCAACTTGTCAACTGAATGGAGAACCTATGACCAAATTAACATCCAAAGAAATCGTTGATATGAATAAGGAATACACATTCTTTTCATGGTCGAATCAAGGGCAGGTGAATCCGATCCCTGTTACTAGGGCGGAGGGAGTTTATTTTTGGGATGCTGATGGAAAGCGTTATCTTGACTTTGCGTCACAGTTGGTGAATGAGAATATTGGTCATCAACACCCTAAGGTCGTCAAGGCGATTCAAGATCAAGCTGCCATATTGGCATTTGTTTCGCCGGGCATGGCTACTGAACCGCGTGGTTTGCTTGGAAAAAAACTGGCCGAGATTACTTCGGGCGATTTAAAGAAAACTTTTTTCGCATTGGGCGGCGCAGAAGCGAATGAGAATGCGATCAAGATCGCGCGTCAATTCACTGGCAGGCATAAAATTTTGGCGCGTTATCGCTCCTATCACGGCGCGACACATGGCGCGATCGCGTTGACGGGTGACTATCGCCGTCTGCCTGCCGAGCCTGCCATTTCTGGTGTTGTACATTTCCTTGACCCGTATTGCTATCGTTGTCCGTTCGGCTGGACGAAGGATACCTGTCACCGTGAGTGTATCAGCCATGTGGAAGAGGTCATTCAGCATGAAGGTCCAGACCAGATCGCGGCGATCATCCTTGAAGGTGTGACTGGCACGAATGGGCTTATCGTCCCGCCCGATGAATACTGGCCGCGTATGCGCGAGATCTGTGACAAGTATGGAATTCTGTTGATCTCTGATGAGGTTATGAGCGGATGGGGGCGCACGGGCGAATGGTTCGCGGTGGATAACTGGAATGTAACGCCCGATATTATTACCACCGCAAAGGGAATTACTTCTGGCTATGTTCCGCTTGGCGCTGTCATTGTGCGTGAGCATATCGCAAAATATTTTGACAGTCATATGCTCTCTGCAGGTTTGACCTACAACGGTCATGCCCTGGCTTGCGCGACAGCGTTGGCGACGATTCAAGTCTATGAAGAAGAGAAAATTTTTGAGAATGCCAAAACAGTGGGAAAATATCTCGGTGAACAACTCGAAGATTTGAAGAAGAAACACCCTTCTATTGGTGATGTGCGTTATATCGGGTTGTTTACCGCCATGGAATTGGTTAAGAATCGCGAAACAAAAGAGCCACTGGACTTGTCCGCGCTCAAGAACTTCCTGGTTTCCAATGGTGTGTATGTTTTCAATTTCAAGAATATCCTGTTCATTGTGCCACCGTTGATCATCACGAAGGAACAAATTGATGAAGGCCTTAAGTTGATCGATGAGGGATTGGCTGAGTTAATGGATAAACAGACTGTCTAAAGTCAAAAGGTGAAGGACGGAAGACTTGTGACTTTTGACCTTTGACCATCTTTTGGAGAAACCATGGAAATCTTAAACTATATAAACGGTGAATGGGTAAAACCGACTGTCAATGAATATTTTGATGTGATCAATCCCGCGACTGGGGATATTATCGCAAAGACACCGTTCGGGACAAAAGCGGATGTGGAAGCAGCGGCAAAGGCGGCCAGCGAGGCCTACACTTCATGGCGGCGTGTACCTGTCAATGACCGTGTGCAGTATTTGTTCAAATTGCGAAATCTCATGCGCGAAAACGGCGACGAGATCGCGAAGCTCATCACCAACGAAGCAGGTAAAACGTTTGAAGAAGCGAAAGCTGAAATGGTTCGCGCCTACGAAAACATCGAAGTTGCCTGCGGCATGCCGCACTTGAGCAAAGGCGAGTTCGTGGAAGACATCGCCCCCGGCATTGACGAGATCATGATCCGCCAGCCTGTGGGTGTATGCGCCACCATCGCGCCGTTCAATTTCCCTGGCATGATCGTCTTTTGGTATTTGCCGTATGCGCTCGCGGCGGGCAACACCTACATTGTCAAACCATCTGAAAAAGTTCCAATGACGATGCAGTTCATTTTTAAACTTATCGAACAGGTTGGTTTCCCGAAAGGTGTGGTTAACATGGTCAACGGCGCTAAAGACACCGTTGACGGCATTCTTGAACATCCTGCCATCCGCGCGATCACTTTCGTTGGTTCGACCAATATTGCGAAATACATTTATTCAACCGCGGCGTTTCATGGTAAGCGTGTACAGGCACAAGGCGGCGCGAAGAATCCGGTCATTATTTTGCCTGATGCGGATATGGAAATGGCGACGAAGATCATCGCCGATTCAGCCTTCGGGTGTGCTGGTCAGCGCTGTCTGGCAGTTTCTCTCGCTGTGACAGTTGCCGAGTCAAAGAACGAATTCACCGAGTTGATCTGCGATGCGGCTGCCTCAAGAACAGTTGGCTATGGACTTGACGCAGGCATTCAGATGGGACCGGTCATTAACACCGCTTCGCAGCAGCGCGTGGAGCAGTTGATCGCTCTCGGCGCGAAGGAAGGTGCTGGTGTGCCTGTGGATGGGCGCGGGACGGTGGTGAAAGGCTATGAGCGTGGCACCTTTGTCAGACCGACGATCCTCTCTGATGTTAAAGCTGGAAGCGAGATCGCAAGGACAGAGATCTTCGGGCCAGTATTAAGTTTGATGCACGTGAATACCATTGATGAAGCCATCCAGTTAGTGAACAGCGGACAATACGGCAACCAGGCCAGTTTGTTCACATCCAGTGGAAACGCCGCGCGCCGTTTCAGATACGAAGCGGATGCCGGCAATATTGGAATCAATATCGGCGTTGCCGCACCGATGGCCTTCTTCCCGTTTAGCGGGTGGAAGGATAGTTTCTTTGGTGATATGCATGGGCAGGGTATGGACGCGGTGGAGTTCTTCACACAAAAAAAGGTTGTTGTGGAGCGCTGGCCGAAAGAACAGGACTTTAAAAGTTTTACCATTGCGAGGCGATGTTCTTCGCCTAGCCGCGAGAGAGACGCTCCTCGCAATGGCATTACTTGAGGATTATATATGGCAGTTGATTACGAAGACGCATTAGATTATTCATCACGCTGGCTTGACCTGATCAAGAAGAATGAATTTCCGACTCAGGAAGAAGCGCATAAGATCATTGACGAATCAAAGTTCAATTTCGCCGAACATTACAATCGCAACTGGCTGGAATATCGCAAGTCTGTAACCGAAGCTGGAGACTGGGCTGCTGTGGAATGGAGCGGTTCTGGCGCAGTGTTCAAGGATGTGCTTGGGCGCGAGTATTTGGATTTTCTCGGCGGGTATGGAATGATGGATCTGGGCTGGAGTCACCCGGATGTGGTCAATGCTGTGAAGGCGCAGTTGGATCGTTCGCCGATGCCTTCGCAGGAATTGATCGACCCTTTGCGTGGTGTGCTTGGAAAACTTTTGGCAACCATCACCCCGGGTGACCTGAAATATAGCTGGTTCGCGGCAAGTGGAACTGAAGCCAATGAAGCCGCGATGAAGATCGCAAAATTATATACAGGCAAGACGGCGTTCATTGTTGGTGTAAGAGCGTTCCATGGAAAGACCATGGGCGCGCTTTCATTGATGGGCAAAGCTGATTACCGCGCGCCGATGGGAGCGATGTATGCGGGACAGGTGTACCACGTCCCGTTTGGGGATGCGGATGCGGTTGAGAAACAGCTTGAGATATGCGAAAAGGTTGGCATCGGTGTGGCGGCTGTGATGTTCGAGCCGATCCAGGGTGAGTCAGGCGCGATCGTTCCGCCTGATGATTTCTGGCCTCGCATCCGTGCGGCGACGAAAAAATATGGAGTGCTGTTAATTGCGGATGAAGTTCAAACGGGCATGGGCCGCACGGGTAAGTTGTGGGGCGTTGAACATTGGGATGTTGTGCCTGATATTTTGACGGTTGCCAAGTCTCTGGGTGGCGGCGTGATGCCTGTCAGCGCGGTGACAACCACTGAGGCGATTTACCAGCCTATGATGTATCCTAATCCTTTCATGCACACCACGACCACGGGCGGCGGCGCGCTGGCTTGCTCGGCTGCCATCGCCGCGATCCACGTTACCTTGCGTGAAAAGTTGTGGGAACAGGCTGCGGATAAAGGGAATTATCTCATTTCAAATCTTGAAAAATTCGTTACGCAGTATCCGCAAATTTATGAGAAAATAACGGGAAAAGGTTTGTTAATAGGCATGCATTTTAAAACGCCTGATATTGGTTACAAAGTTGCGGCTGGGTTGTTCAAGCGGAATGTTGTCGTGGCTGGTACGCTCACGAGCGCGCAGACAATTCGTGTTGAGCCTCCACTGGTCGTTACTCGGGAGCAAATGGATGCGTTGCTGGATCGTTTGAGCGATGTCTTAAAGGAAATTGCAAACGGCATGTAGACCTGTCTGGTTTAATGGCGAATTATGGAAGCAATAATACGCGCAGAGACCTGACGGGTCTTTGCATTAGGAGAAGATAAATGACCAATGAATTTGCAGTTGAAATGCGCGATGTAGTAAAAAGATTTATTACACCGGAAGGTAATGAAATGGCCGCTGTGGACCATGTCACCATGCAGATCAAGAACGGTGAGTTCTTTTCCATGCTTGGTTCCTCTGGCTGCGGAAAGACCACCTCGTTGCGCATGGTGGCAGGCTTTGAGTGGCCGACCGAAGGAGAGGTTTATATCGAAGGGAAGGCGATGGGGCATACTCCTCCATTTCAACGCAAGGTCAATACGGTATTCCAGAGTTACGCGCTTTTTCAGCACATGACCGTTTATCAAAATCTAGCCTTTGGCCTGGAGATGGAAGGCGCGAACGCTGAAGAGATCAAGAAACGTGTTGGACGTGCCTTGGATATGGTCCAGCTTACCGGCATGGATCGCCGCAAGCCCAAACAGCTTTCCGGTGGACAGCAGCAGCGCGTCGCCCTAGCCCGTGCATTGGTCAAGACACCGGATGTTCTGCTGCTCGATGAGCCGCTCGGCGCGTTGGATCTCAAGCTCCGCAAAGAGATGCAGCTTGAGTTGAAGGCATTACAGCAGCAGTTGGGAATTACATTTATTTATGTGACGCATGATCAGGAAGAAGCCTTGACCATGTCCGATCGTATCGCAGTGATGAGCAAGGGTAAGGTTCAGCAGATGGGTACGCCTGTTGAAATTTACGAACGTCCATCCAACAAGTTCGTGGCAGATTTTATCGGGGAGTCGAATTTCCTCGAAGGCAAGGTCAAATCTATCTCGGGGAATGAGGCGAGTGTCTTCATTCCGAGCTTAAATGCTGAGTTGGTCGGAATGACGATTTCGGATGGTATCGTCAAGGGTGAGGAAGTCAACGTCTGCATTCGTCCTGAAAAGATCCACATCGCCGAGAAAGATGTACTTAAACAAAATATGTTCCGCGCTACTGTGACGAATACAGTTTACATTGGTGTGGATACGAAAGTTTTTGTGGACGCGCATGGCGCGAAGTTGAAGGTTTGGGAGCAGAACCGTATTTCAAGACTCGATCCGAAATCTTTCTATACGGTCGGGCAGGAAATTTGGCTGATGCTCATGCCTGAAAATACGCTTGTTTTGAAAAAGGATTAGCCATGCTTCAGCGACTTCGCGAAAATAAATCTGCGCAAGGTACGTTGTTGGCGCTGCCGACCACGGTCTGGTTGTTCGTGTTGTTGATCATTCCGTTGATCCTGACTTTGATCGTGAGTTTTGGCAGGCGCAGTCCGGATGGCAACGTGATCTATTCGTTCACCCTGGATAATTACACCCGTCTATTCGGATATAGTACGGATTGCCCCGATGGACAGGCTTCGTGCTTTGACCCGTTATATGTCAATATCCTGGGACGGTCGCTGTCTTTGGCGTTTAACACAACATTATTTGTGATCAGCCTCGCTTATCCGCTCGCGTATTTTATTGCACGCGCCCATCCGAAACAGAGGAATTTATATTTGTTCATGGTGTTGATCCCTCTTTGGACAAATTTCGTTATACGGGTGTACGCGTGGATGATGCTGCTGCGAAAGGAGGGCGCAATCAATCTCATCCTGGGTTGGGTGATGAATTTGTTGAATATTCCGTTCACGCCGCTTGAGATGCTGTATACCCCGGGCGCGGTGCTGGTGGGCATGGTCTATGAATTCCTGCCATTCATGATCCTGCCGATCTATACCTCGCTTGAAAAGATCGATACATCGTTATATGAAGCCGCTGCGGACCTTGGCGCGAATTCGATCAAAACCTTCCTGCGGGTGACATTGCCGTTGTCCATGCCGGGTGTGGTGGCGGGGACGATCCTGGTATTCATTCCCGTGATGGGAACGTTCATTGTGTCTGATATTCTTGGCGGACGGCAGGTGATCCTGGTGGGCAACCTGATCCAGCGTCAATTCCTGGATGCGCGCGATCCGACCTTTGGCTCGGCTGCATCGTTGATCCTGATGGTGATGACCTTGATCGTGACATATTTCTATACGCGCAAATTCGGGTTTGGAGAGGAGATCGTGGTCGCATGATAATCCCGCACACTACAATCTTATTTGATATGGAGGGCGCGGGATGAATCCATTTCGCCGTTCTCCCTTTGTCATCATTGCATCGGTGTTGGTATACATATTTTTATACGCTCCGATCGTCGGCCTGATCCTGTACTCATTCAACGCCTCGCGTACCAATGTGACCTTTGAAGGATTTATCCCAGCCTTTAGCGAGCGCATTGTCATGGATGGCAGTCTTGTGAAATCAAGTCCGTGCGGACCATTCCACTGGTATTGTGATCTTGCCAAAAATCAAGATGTTGCTGAAGCAGCGGGAAATACACTGACGATCGCGTTCGTGGCGACCATCATTTCCACGGTGATCGGCACCATGGCGGCGCTTGCGCTGCAGCGTTACAACTTCAAGATGAAGCCGTTCTCACAGCTTTCACTGTATATCCCCATCGTTATTCCAGAGATCGTGATGGGAATCGGCATCCTGACTTTGTTCAGCCAGTTTTTTGGCTGGGCAAACAATTTTTTCAATCTTGTGGGAGATGCTCGCCTCTCGATGGGAATTGCTACTGTGGCAGTAAGTCATATTGCGTTCATGGTCCCGTTCGTTACCTTGGTCGTGCAGGCGCGTTTGCAGGGATTTGATAAATCCTACGAAGAAGCCGCCATGGATCTAGGCGCAAATGAATGGATCACATTCAAGCGCGTGACATTTCCCATGATCCTGCCGGGTGTTATGTCTGGCGCGCTGCTGGCTTTCACTTTATCGCTCGACGATTTTGTGATCACATTTTTCACGAATGGACCGGGCTCTACGACCCTGCCGATCTATGTCTACGGTTTGTTGAGAAGGATCATCACTCCGCAGGTCAACGCCCTTTCCACGGTCTGGATCTTGGTAGTGTTTTTAGCGGTTATGGCTTTGCAGATCCTTCAAAACCGGGAACAGAAACCACAGCACTAACATTGCTTCAGGTATTTCGCATTCCGCATGGAATGCGCGCCAAAAGATCACATCTTATTTTTTCTTGGAGGAAGAAATGAAGAAATCGAATCTATTTAAACTGCTCGTGTTGGTTGTCATGGCGAGCATGGTTCTGTCGGCTTGCGGGGGAGGCGGGGACGCCACTCAAGCCGCGGATGGCGGAGAGAAAGTTACATCCACAGGTTTCGCCTGCCCGGAACCATCCCCGCGCATGGAAGTTACCTCCACCCAGGTAAACCTCTTTGTGTGGACGGAGTACTTCCCTCCCGATATGCTCGAATGCTTTGAGTTGGTTTATGGGATCACGCTTAACCGCGATGAATATTCCAGCAACGAAGAAATGTACGCCAAGGTTTCGGCGGGCGGCACATCGTACGACCTTGTCCAACCGACGGACTACATTGTTCCTTTGATGGTCCGCAATCAGTTGCTGCAGGAATTGGACAAGGCTCAATTGCCGAATATGTCCAGCTTTGACCCATCCTGGCTGGATAAATCTTTTGATAAAGGCAATAAATACTCATTGCCGTACCTTGCCGGCACAGATGCCATTGTTGTGAATACAGATACCGTTGAAAATGTTCCTCAATCATGGGCAGATCTGTGGAAGCCTGAGTATGCAGGCAAGATGGTCTTCCTTGATGATTCCCGCGCTGTGATCGGGTTGACTTTGTTAACTCTCGGGTACGACCCCAACACGACCGATCCCGCCCAGCTTGAACAGGCCAAAATCAAACTTGCGGAACTGGTCCCCAGCATCAAAACTTTTGACAGTGACAGCCCCAAGACCGCTTTGATCGCCGGTGACGTTGATCTGGGTATGGTCTGGACTGGCGAAGCCTTCATTGCAAACCAGGAAAATCCAGCCTTCCAATATATTTATCCGACCGAAGGCGCAATCCTCTGGCAGGATAACTGGGTCATGCTCAAGGGATGCTCCGCACGCTGACGCCGCCTATGCCTGGTTAAATTACACCATGCAGGGAGATGTTTTCTGGCTGACTTTGCGTGACTTCCAACACACGAACCTCCCAACAAGGCGGCGTTGGAATATGCGAAGGCAAATCAACCGATGTCTATAAGGCATACGCTGATTCTCCGATCACGAACACTCCGGCAGAGGCAGTCGCCAATGGTCACGGTATTGAAGATGTAGGTGAGGCGACCCCGCTATTTGACAATATCTGGGTCGAGGTTAAGGGCGGAAACTAACCCCGAAGCTTATAAAGATAAAGATTTACCCCGACAAGTGAATGCTTGTCGGGGTTTTTGTTTTAACGCTTCGTGTAGGCAGAATGTTTTGGCTGGAGGTATATTTATTAAACAATAAAGTTATAGAAATGTCATATGTTATTCAAAATCATCATAAATGTATTGACAAATGTGCAAAATAGTTATAATATTTGGGTGTGGAAAGCTCAATCAGCATAAATCAACTCGAAAACCTAGACTCAATCGACCTGTACCTCATCGAGGCTCTGCAAAAAGATGGCCGCGAGGCGTTTGCCCAGATCGCCGATCAGCTCAAGGTGTCGCCAGGGATGATCCGCCAGAGATATAACCGCCTCGTCGAATTGGGATATCTCAAAGTGGTCGCCGTCACCAATCCGCTGATGATGGGTGTCCGCAAAATGGCGATGATCGGCATTCGCACTGATGGCGGCAAATTGATGCAGGTGGCTGAAAACTTTCCGAACTCGAGGAAGTCGTTTATCTGGTGATCTTGAGAGGCCGCTACGACATCATGATCGAAGTCTTCTGCCGTGACCATGCGGAACTGCTCAGTTTCATGACCGAAAAACTTTCGATGGTGGACGGTGTGCGGGATACGGAATCTTTCATGCATTTGAAGATCGTCAAGGAAATCTATTTCTAGGAAATTCGCTTCCATGCGGACCCTGTCTGCTGGAGCTTTCAACAAACTTGTCTGCGTCCCAAACATTGAGGAAAATGCAGAGCCAATCAAAAGGATAAAATGAAAGCGTTCGTTCGTGTACATCAAAAAGTGGGGGATGCGTTTGTGAAGGTGTATTTTAATGTCTCTTATGATCACCTTTAATTCAGATAGCCAAAACAAACAGCGTGACCGTTATTGAACATAGCCCTGCTCCAGCCGCCGTCCTGCGGCTGGAGTTTTTTCATCGTAATCTAACGCGGCGTCGCGGGTTAAAAACAAACCGGAGAATGGATCGTCATGAAAGTCTTGTTAGTTGGTGTGGGCGGAGTTGGTGAAGCAACTGCGGCGATCGCAAAGCCGCGCGCGTGGATGGAGCAATGGTGCTTGCCGATTACAACGTCAAGCGTGCCAGGGAAGTGCAGAAGAAGCTCGACAGAACAAGCGCTTC
>NZ_JADJSO010000053.1:0-26508 GCF_016711665.1 Candidatus Villigracilis saccharophilus | reverse complement strand
TGGAGCAGTTGATTGCTCTCGGCGCGAAGGAAGGTGCTGGTGTGCCTGTGGATGGGCGCGGGACGGTGGTGAAAGGCTATGAGCGTGGCACCTTGTCAGACCGACGATCCTCTCTGATGTTAAAGCTGGAAGCGAGATCGCGAGGACAGAGATCTTTGGGCCAGTATTAAGTTTGATGCACGTGAATACCATTGATGAAGGCCATCCAGTTGGTAAACAGTGGACAGTACGGCAACCAGGCTAGCTTGTTCACATCCAGTGGAAATGCTGCGCCAGATTCCGATACGAAGCGGATGCGGCAATATGGAATCAATATCGGCGTTGCCGCGCCGATGGCCTTCTTCCCGTTTAGCGGGTGGAAAGATAGTTTCTTTGGTGACATGCATGGGCAGGGGTATGGACGCGGTTGAATTCTTCACCCAGAAAAGGTTGTGGTGGACGCTGGCCCAAAGAATGGACTAGAAAGTTTTAAAATTATTAATCTAGTTGCGGAGGTGAAAAGTGCCGCTCTCGTAAATGTAAAAGGATTATTATGGCTGTGGATTACGAAGACGCATTGAATTATTCATCACGCTGGCTTGACCTGATCAAGAAAAATGAATTTCCGACACAGGATGAAGCGCATAAGATCATCGATGAATCAAAATTCAATTTCGCCGAACATTACAATCGCAACTGGCTGGAATATCGCAAGTCTGTAACCGAAGCTGGAGACTGGGCTGCTGTGGAATGGAGCGGTTCTGGCGCAGTATTCAAGGATGTGCTTGGGCGCGAGTATTTGGATTTTCTCGGCGGATATGGAATGATGGATCTGGGCTGGAGTCACCCGGATGTGGTCAGTGCGGTGAAGGCTCAATTGGATCGCTCGCCGATGCCTTCGCAGGAATTGATCGACCCGTTGCGTGGTGTGTTGGCAAAATTGCTTGCAACCATCACGCCCGGTGATTTGAAATATAGCTGGTTTGCCGCAAGTGGAACTGAAGCCAATGAAGCCGCGATGAAGATCGCAAAATTATATACGGGCAAGACTGCGTTCATCGTTGGTGTAAGAGCGTTCCATGGAAAAACAATGGGTGCGCTTTCATTGATGGGCAAAGCTGATTATCGCGCGCCGATGGGAGCCATGTATGCGGGGCAGGTCTACCACGTCCCGTTTGGCGATGCGGATGCGGTTGAGAAACAGCTTGAGATCTGCGAGAAGGTTGGCGTTGGAGTGGCGGCTGTGATGTTCGAGCCGATCCAGGGTGAATCAGGCGCGATTGTTCCGCCTGATGATTTCTGGCCTCGCATCCGTGCGGCGACGAAAAAATATGGCGTGCTGTTAATTGCGGATGAAGTGCAAACGGGCATGGGCCGCACAGGTAAGTTGTGGGGCGTTGAACACTGGAACGTTGTTCCTGATATTTTGACAGTTGCTAAATCCCTTGGCGGCGGCGTGATGCCTGTCAGCGCAGTAACTACAACTGAAGAAATTTACCAGCCTATGATGTATCCTAATCCTTTCATGCACACCACGACCACGGGTGGCGGCGCGTTGGCTTGCTCGGCTGCCATCGCTGCGATCCATGTTACCTTGCGTGAAAAGTTGTGGGAACAAGCTGCGGATAAAGGGAATTATCTTATTTCAAATCTTGAAAAATTCGTTACGCAGTATCCGCAAATTTATGAGAAAATAACGGGCAAAGGTTTGTTAATAGGCATGCATTTCAAAACGCCTGATATTGGCTACAAAGTTGCGGCTGGGTTGTTCAAGCGGAATGTTGTCGTGGCCGGCACACTCACCAGCGCGCAGACGATTCGTGTTGAGCCTCCATTGGTCGTTACTCGGCAGCAAATGGATGCGTTGTTGGATCGTTTGAGCGATGTCTTAAAGGAAATTGCAAACGGCATGTAGACCTGTCTGGTTTAATGGCGAATTATGGAATCAATAATACGCGCAGAGACCTGATGGGTCTTTGCATTAGGAGAAGATAAATGACCAATGAATTTGCAGTTGAAATGCGCGATGTAGTAAAAAGATTTATTACGCCGGAAGGTAATGAAATGGCCGCTGTGGACCATGTCACCATGCAGATCAAGAACGGTGAGTTCTTTTCCATGCTTGGTTCCTCTGGCTGCGGAAAGACCACCTCATTGCGCATGGTGGCAGGCTTTGAGTGGCCGACCGAAGGAGAGGTCTATATCGAAGGGAAGGCGATGGGGCATACTCCTCCATTTCAACGCAAGGTCAATACGGTATTCCAGAGTTACGCGCTTTTTCAGCACATGACCGTTTATCAAAATCTAGCCTTTGGCCTGGAGATGGAAGGCGCGAACGCTGAAGAGATCAAGAAACGTGTTGGACGTGCCTTGGACATGGTCCAGCTTACCGGCATGGATCGCCGCAAGCCCAAACAGCTTTCCGGTGGACAGCAGCAGCGCGTCGCCCTAGCCCGTGCATTGGTCAAGACACCGGATGTTCTGCTGCTCGATGAGCCGCTCGGCGCGTTGGATCTAAAACTGCGTAAAGAGATGCAGCTTGAGTTGAAGGCACTGCAGCAGCAATTGGGAATTACATTTATTTATGTGACGCATGATCAGGAAGAAGCCTTGACCATGTCCGATCGTATCGCAGTGATGAGCAAGGGTAAGGTTCAGCAGATGGGTACGCCTGTAGAAATTTACGAACGTCCATCCAACAAGTTCGTGGCAGATTTTATCGGGGAGTCGAATTTCCTCGAAGGCAAGGTCAAGTCTATCTCGGGGAATGAGGCGAGTGTTTTTATTCCGAGCTTAAATGCTGAATTGGTCGGCATGACCATTTCGGATGGGATCGTCAAGGGCGAGGAAGTCAATGTCTGCATCCGTCCGGAAAAGATCCATATCGCCGAGAAAGATGTACTCAAACAAAATATGTTCCGCGCCACTGTGACGAACACGGTTTACATTGGTGTGGACACGAAAGTTTTTGTGGACGCGCATGGCGCGAAGTTGAAGGTCTGGGAGCAGAATCGTATTTCAAGGCTCGATCCGAAATCTTTCTATACGGTCGGGCAGGAAATTTGGCTGATGCTCATGCCTGAAAATACGCTTGTTTTGAAAAAGGATTAGCCATGCTTCAGCGACTTCGCGAAAATAAATCTGCGCAAGGTACGTTGTTGGCGCTGCCGACCACGGTCTGGTTGTTCGTGTTGTTGATCATTCCGTTGATCCTGACTTTGATCGTGAGTTTTGGCAAGCGCAGTCCGGACGGCAATGTGATCTATTCGTTTACCCTGGATAATTACACCCGTCTGTTCGGATATAGTACGGATTGCCCCGATGGACAGGCTTCGTGCTTTGACCCGTTATATGTCAATATCCTGGGACGTTCGCTGTCCTTGGCGTTTAACACAACATTATTTGTGATCAGCCTCGCTTATCCGCTCGCCTATTTTATTGCGCGCGCGCATCCGAAGCAGAGGAATTTATATTTGTTCATGGTGTTGATTCCTCTTTGGACGAATTTCGTTATCCGCGTGTACGCGTGGATGATGCTGCTGCGAAAAGAGGGCGCGATCAATCTCATCCTGGGTTGGGTGATGAATTTGTTGAATATTCCGTTCACGCCGCTTGAGATGCTGTATACGCCGGGCGCGGTGTTGGTGGGCATGGTCTATGAATTCCTGCCATTCATGATCCTGCCGATCTATACTTCGCTTGAAAAGATCGATACGTCATTGTATGAAGCCGCTGCGGACCTTGGCGCGAATTCGATAAAAACCTTCCTGCGGGTAACATTGCCGTTGTCCATGCCGGGTGTGGTGGCGGGGACCATCCTGGTATTCATTCCCGTGATGGGAACGTTCATTGTGTCTGATATTCTTGGCGGACGGCAGGTGATCCTGGTGGGCAACCTGATCCAGCGTCAATTCCTGGATGCGCGCGATCCGACCTTTGGTTCAGCCGCATCATTGATCCTGATGGTGATGACCTTGATCGTGACATATTTCTATACGCGCAAATTCGGGTTTGGAGAGGAGATCGTGGTCGCATGATAATCCCGCACAATACAATCTTATTTGAAATGGAGGGCGCAGGATGAATCCATTTCGACGTTCTCCATTTGTAATCATTGCATCGGTGTTGGTGTATATATTTTTATATGCTCCGATCGTCGGCCTGATCCTGTACTCATTCAATGCCTCGCGCACCAATGTGACCTTTGAAGGATTTATCCCAGCCTTTAGCGAGCGTATTGTTATGGATGGCAGTCTTGTGAAATCAAGTCCGTGCGGACCGTTCCACTGGTATTGCGATCTTGCCAAAATCAAGATGTTGCCGAAGCGGCGGGAAATACACTGACGATCGCGTTCGTGGCGACTATCATTTCCACGGTGATCGGCACCATGGCGGCGCTTGCGCTGCAGCGTTACAACTTCAAGATGAAGCCGTTCTCACAGCTTTCACTGTATATCCCCATCGTTATTCCAGAGATCGTGATGGGGATCGGCATCCTGACTTTGTTCAGTCAGTTTTTGGCTGGGCAAATATTTTTTCAATCTTGTGGGAGATGCGCGGCTCTCGATGGGAATTGCAACTGTGGCAGTGAGTCATATTGCTTTTATGGTTCCGTTCGTTACCTTGTCGTGCAGGCGCGTTTGCAGGGCTTTGATAAATCATACGAAGAAGCCGCCATGGACCTGGGTGCAAATGAATGGATCACATTTAAGCGCGTGACTTTCCCCATGATCCTGCCGGGCGTTATGTCTGGCGCGCTGCTGGCATTCACTTTATCGCTCGACGATTTTGTGATCACATTTTTCACGAATGGACCGGGCTCTACGACCCTGCCGATCTATGTCTACGGTTTGTTGAGAAGGATCATCACTCCGCAGGTCAACGCCCTTTCCACGGTCTGGATCTTGGTGGTGTTTTTAGCAGTTATGGCTTTGCAGATCCTTCAAAACCGGGAACAGAAACCACAGCACTAACATTACTTCAGGTATTTCGCATTCCGCATTCGATGCGGAATGCGCGCCAAAAGATCACATCTTATTTTTTCTTGGAGGAAGAAATGAAGAAATCGAATCTATTTAAACTGCTCGTGTTGGTTGTCATGGCGAGCATGGTCCTGTCGGCTTGCGGGGAGGCGGGGAAGCCACTCAAGCCGCAGATAGTGGCGGGAAGGTGACATCCACAGGTTTCGCCTGCCCGGAACCGTCACCCCGCGTGGAGGTCACTTCAGACCAGTTAAACCTGTTTGTGTGGACGGAATATTTCCCTCCCGATATGCTCGAGTGCTTTGAACTGGTTTATGGGATCACGCTAAACCGCGATGAATATTCCAGCAACGAGGAAATGTACGCCAAGGTTTCCGCGGGTGGCACGTCGTACGATCTCGTTCAGCCGACTGACTATATTGTTCCTTTGATGGTCCGCAATCAACTGCTTCAAGAGTTGGACAAGGCCCAGTTGCCAAATATGTCCAGTTTTGACCCATCCTGGCTGGATAAATCTTTTGATAAAGGCAATAAATACTCATTGCCGTATCTTGCCGGCACAGATGCCATTGTTGTAAATACAGATGCCGTTGAAAATGTTCCTCAATCATGGGCTGATCTGTGGAAGCCTGAGTATGCCGGCAAGATGGTCTTCCTTGATGATTCCCGCGCTGTGATCGGGTTAACTTTATTGACTCTCGGGTATGACCCCAACACGACCGATCCCGCCCAGCTTGAAGAGGCCAAAGCTAAACTTGCAGAATTGGTTCCCAGCATTAAAACCTTTGACAGTGACAGCCCCAAGACCGCTTTGATCGCCGGTGATGTTGATCTGGGTATGGTCTGGACTGGCGAAGCTTTCATTGCAAACCAGGAAAATCCAGCCTTCCAATATATTTATCCGACCGAAGGCGCGATCCTTTGGCAGGATAACTGGGTCATGCTCAAGGATGCTCCGCACGCTGACGCCGCCTACGCCTGGTTAAATTACACCATGCAGGGCGATGTATTCTGGCTGACTTTGCGTGACTTCCAATACACGAATCCCAACAAGGCGGCGTTGGAATATGCAAAGGCAAATCAACCGGATGTCTATAAGGCATACGCTGATTCTCCGATCACCAATACTCCGGCAGAGGCAGTCGCCAATGGTCACGGTATTGAAGATGTGGGTGAGGCGACCCCGCTATTTGACAATATCTGGGTCGAGGTTAAGGGCGGAAACTAACCCCGAAGCTTATAATGATAAAGATTTACCCCGACAAGTGAATACTTGTCGGGGTTTTTGTTTTAATGATTCGTGTAGGCGGTGTGCCTTGGTAGAGGTGTATTATTAAACAATAAAGTTATAGAAATGTCATGTTTTATACAAAATCATCATAAATGTATTGACAAATGTGCAAAATAGTTATAATATTGAGGCGTGGAAAGCTCAATCAGCATAAATCAACTCGAAAACCTAGACTCGATCGACCTGTACCTCATCGAGGCTCTGCAAAAAGATGGCCGCGAGGCGTTTGCCCAGATCGCCGATCAGCTCAAGGTGTCGCCAGGGATGATCCGCCAGAGATATAACCGCCTCGTCGAATTGGGATATCTCAAAGTGGTCGCCGTCACCAATCCGCTGATGATGGGTGTCCGCAAAATGGCGATGATCGGCATTCGCACTGATGGCGGCAAATTGATGCAGGTGGCTGAAAAACTTTCCGAACTCAAGGAAGTCGTTTATCTGGTGATCTTGAGCGGCCGCTACGACATTATGATCGAAGTCTTCTGCCGTGACCACGCGGAACTGCTCAGTTTCATGACCGAAAAACTTTCGACAGTGGACGGCGTGCGGGATACGGAATCTTTCATGCATTTGAAGATCGTCAAGGAAATCTATTTCTAGGAAATTCGCTTCATGCGGACCCTGGGTCTGCTGGAGCTTTCAACAAACTTGTCTGCGTCCCAAACATTGAGGAAATGCAGAGCCAATCAAAAGGATAAAATGAAAGCGTTCGTTCGTAGTATCAAAAAAGTGGGGGATGCGTTTGTGAAGGCGTATTTAATGTCTCTTATGATCACTCTTAATTCAGATAGCCAAAACAAACCGCGTGACCGTTATTGAACATGTAGTTGCTCCAGCCGCCGTCCTCGGCGGCTGGAGTTTTTTCATCGTAATCTAACTCGCGGCGTCGCGGGTTAAAAAACAAACGGAGAATGGATCGTCATGAAAGTCTTGTTAGTTGGTGTGGGTGGAGTTGGTGAAGCAATTGCGGCGATCGCAAAGCCGCGCGCGTGGATGGAGCAAATGGTGCTTGCCGATTACAACGTCAAGCGTGCCAGGGAAGTGCAGAAGAAGCTCGGACAGAACAAGCGCTTCCCAGTCGAATTCATTGATGCCAGCAAGAAATCTGAGATCGTAAAACTCGCAAAGAAATACAAAGTGGATATGATCATGAATGCGGTTGATCCGATCTTCAACGAGCAGATCTTCGATGCCGCCTATGCCGCTGGCGTGACCTATATGGACATGGCGATGACCTTGTCCACACCGCATGCGAAGGACCCGTTCAACAAGTGCGGAGTCAAATTGGGCGATTATCAATTCGCCAAAGCCAAAGATTGGAAGAAGAAGAAACTACTCGCACTGGTCGGCATCGGCGTGGAGCCTGGCATGGCGGATGTCTTCGCCCGTTATGCCGCCGATCATCTTTTCGATGAAATTGAAGAACTTGGTATCCGTGATGGCGCGAACATTGCCATTGAAGGCTATGAGTTCGCTCCCAATTTCTCGATCTGGACCACGATCGAAGAATGTTTGAATCCGCCCGTGATCTGGGAAAATGGAAAATGGTTTACGACCGCGCCGTTCTCTGAACCCGAAGTCTTTGATTTCCCCGAGATCGGCCCCGTGGAAATTGTCAACGTGGAGCATGAAGAAGTTCTGCTCATGCCGCGCTGGGTGAAGACCAAGCGCGCCACGTTCAAGTACGGTCTTGGTGACCAGTTCATCGGCGTGCTCAAGACTTTGCATATGCTTGGCCTGGATAACAAAGAGAAGATCAACGTCAAGGGTGTACAGGTTGCGCCGCGGGATGTTGTGGCGGCATGTCTGCCCGACCCTGCTCATCTTGGTGACAAGATGTCTGGCAAGACCTGCGCCGGTACATGGGTGAAGGGTACCAAAGACGGAAAGCCGCGTCAGGTGTATTTGTACCAAGTGGCGGACAATAAAGCCTGTATGGATGCGTGGGGCTGTCAGGCTGTGGTGGCGCAGACCGCTTTCAGCGCAGTGATCGCCATGGATCTGCTCGAGCACGGTGTCTGGAAAGGTGTGGGCGTTCTTGGCCCCGAGGCTTTCCCGCCCGATCCGTTCATGGAAAAAATGGAAGATTACGGCTTCCCGTACGGGATGAAGGAAATGGCTGCATAAAGGTAATAAAGCGGATAAACGTGAGAACGTTTATCCGCTCTTTTTTTGTATTCTGGAGTCCATCAGCTTGCTGATGGAAATATATTTCGGAGGGCGAAATGACAATGAAACCCGGGGATGGAAATGTTATCACTGCTGAAACCAAAAAGCTCAAGCGCGAATTAACGCTATTGCCGCTGTTTGGGTTGATCTATTTCACAGTCTGCGGCGGGGCTTTCGGAGCAGAACCAATGGTCGGCTGGTCGGGACCGGGACTGGCGCTGCTTCTATTTGTTTTGACGCCATTATTTTTTAGCATCCCCAATATGTTGATGGTACGCGAGATGCAATCCATGATGCCGGTGGAGGGCGGATATTATCACTGGCTGAAAGTTGCCTTTGGCCCCTTCGTGGGTTACATGGGCGGCTGGATGAATTGGGTGGTCTCATGGGTGGATGTTTCCATTTACCCGGTGCTGGCTGCGTACTATCTCGGATATTTCATCCCAGCCTTGCGGGAAGGTGCGACGATCGGCGGTGTGTTTGTTGACAGCACGTGGTTGTCTTTTTTGGTTGCGGTCACTTTAATATGGCTGGTCTCCGCGTTGAATGTGCGCGGCGCGCGCTTCTCTGGCCTGCTGACCAACTGGCTGGGCGTGTTGATGCTGCTGCCGTTGATCGCGTTGACCATCATCGGATTCATGGCGTGGTACAAGAGCGGAACAACTGTTTCTCTGCCGTTCCTGCCCGGCGGTGCGGAGGTGAATGTCAGCAATACCATCGGCGCGTTGAGTACTGGCATCTTTGTCGCCATGTGGAACTTCATGGGCTGGGAATTACCCGCCGCGGCCGGCGATGAGATCGTCAACCCTAAGCGGACCTATCCACTGGCGATGGTGCTGGTATTGGTCGCGGCCATCGCGACTTATGCTCTGCCGACTCTGGCTGGTTTGTATGGCGGTGCGGGTGAAGACGGTCGTTATCAGATGTGGGGCATCGAAGAATACGAAAGCGGCGAAGGGATCGGGCCGGTGCTTGATGAGTATGGAGTCCCGGCGGAGCAGGCGCAAGCGTGGGGTGTGGATACGGCCAGCTCGGTTGGCTGGGAATTCCCCGATATTGCCCATGCGGTGGCGGATAAATTAACGGGTCAGAAGAATGGACCGCTCGCACTGATCATGGGCGGATTGGTGACGTTCTCGGCGGTGCTGAGCATGATCGGCTTGTTCATCGGCAATGGATTAGGCGGAACGCGTGTGCCCTTTGCCATGGCGGCGGATGGGATGATGCCGAAGTTCATGGTCAAGGTGCATCCGAAATATGGGACTCCGTGGGTCGCGATCTTATTCTGCGGATTGATCTATTCGGTCTTCTCGCTTTCGGCGTTTGCGGCGCTGGTGGTGATCGACGTATTCCTCAACATGCTGGTATTGATGGCGGAGTTCTTCGCCATGTGGAAACTGCGCTTCTCCATGCCTGACCTGGAACGCAAGAAAGTGCCCGGCGGTTATTTTGGTTTGACGCTTGTTACGCTGGCTCCCGCGATGATCATCGGACTCGCGATCTACAGTCAATACACCGAAGAAGGCATGGCTTCCATTTCGTGGGCATTGGGTGCGATGGTAGTCGGCGCGATCTTGTATTTCCCGATCCGCATGTTCATCAAGCCGGGTGTGCCGGATGTTGATCCGTTCGTGGCGGGTGATTGAACTGATATGAAGTAAATCAAAACCTCGGAGTTCTTTCGGAACTCCGAGGTTTTTTTTGTTTGTACTCAATTGTGATTCCCTGAGCGAAAGCGAAGGGTCACTCCGCCCCTCGCTCACACAAATTAATTACCGCATGGAGCGACGTTGCGCCAGTTGAGCGTAGTGTCATTCACAGTTTGAGTTCCAGTGGCACCGTAGCTGAGGGTCAGAATGCGGTTTCCAATCTCACCGCAGACGCCATCCTTTTCCACGAAATCCCACGAGCCGAGGGCATACTTATACTCAATGGCCGTGGATTCTTTGCCGGTGAAGGTGATCGTCCAGGTTGTGGCATCCACGCGGGTGAGGGATACGCCGCCGGGATTCCATTGGGGCAGGCCGCCATCCAGACGATCCAGGAAGCCGGCGATGTACACGCTGCGGGCTGTGGCGTCGGTTGTGGCGGGGACTGTCAGGTTGATGACCAGGGTGACCGTCCGCAGTTGGGCGGTGCCGGTGACTTCGCTTGAATTGGATGAGCGGTTGAAGGATTGGTCAAGCGAGCGGACTACGTAATAGTAGGTCGCGCCTTCGCTGACGGCTGTGTCCATATAGGAATTGCCTGTTACGCGCGCGATCATTGTATACGGACCGCCTGCTGTGGCAGAGCGCAAGACTTCATAGCCATACAGCGAAGTGTCACCAACAATCGCGTCCCAGGCAAGGTCAATGCCAGCGGGAGAAGCGGAGAGAATATTCAAGCCGGTCGGGACTGTCGGGGCGGTGGTATCGCCGCTCGAAAGCACGGTCAGCTTCCCGGCTTGGGCGGGATCGTATCCATTGCCAATTCCATCCAAGTCGGCGTAGATCCAGCTTGTGCCGTTGGTGGTTGAATAGCGGTAGGCGTAATCAAATGAGCCAACTGATTCAGGCTGCAGGCTGGCGACGAATTCATCGTTGTTGCCGGCGTTGCCATTGAAGGAGGCGTCAACCCAGTTCCATGCGGAGTTGCCGTTCGGGTTGCTGCCCGAAGGACCGAAGCCCAATTGCGCGAGCAGGCTGGGAGTCTGTCCGGGTTGATTGGTCTCGCCGTCGATCCAGACCTGGCCGTAGACGTTGTCGGTGCGGCTGGTGGCGCTGACGGTGTGAGTCAGCGCAGGCGGCCATTGCAGGTTGGCCCAGCCGATCACAAGACGCGGCAGGGCGCTGGCTTCGTTGGAATAGCCGCTTTCGTTGCCGTGGTCATCCATGGCAGTGACAACGTAATAATAGTTCTTGGCATTTACCAGACCAGAATCGGTGAAGGCGGGAGATGCCAGAGGCGCGCTGTTGAGCTTGACATATCCGCCGCCGCTGACGGGGCTGCGATAGATGTTGTAGCCAGTTGCGCCTGTGACCGCGTTCCATTCGAGGCTGACAGTTTGACTGCCTTCGTTGGTTATATGCAAGCCGGTCGGATTGGATGTCGGCTTAAGATCAACATTGGCGGTAATGAGGATCAGACCACTTAATGGATCGATGCTGCCGCTGATGGCGCCGTTCGTTACTGTGACCTGGAGCGGGCTTCCGTTACCGACCACATATGCACGCTGTAAGATGACTCCGTCCGGCAGGTAGCCTGCGACGGGGATGCTGAAAGCCTGCGCCTGATTGCCGCGGTTGACAATGACCACTGCGCCCTGGCTTTCGGTCTTGCGGCCATAGGCGATGATCTGCGAAGCATCATCTGCGAGCAGGATGTTGAAGTCACCATTGACCAGCACAGCCTGAGTCTTGCGCAGTTTGTTGAGCGTTTGATAATGTTTGAAGAGATCGGTCTTCTTTGCCTTCTCAAGCGACGGCATGGTGCGGCGGTCATCGGGATCATCGTCACCGGTCAAGCCAGCTTCATCGCCGTAGTAGACAGTGGGAGCGCCGGGCACAGTGAACTGAATGAGGGAGGCGAGTTTTTGGCGCTGAGTGCCTTCGGCGACATTGGCGGTGTTGAGTTCCTTATCGGCTGTGGTTTCCTGACCGGGTGTGAGAGTCCAGCGGATGCGCTCTGTGTCATGGCTGTCGAGGAGATTCATCAGCGAGTAGTAAGCCGCGTCGGGGTAATCCTCTCGAATTGAGTCGAGACGCGCTGCAAACTCAGAAGGCGCGATAATTCGTCCGCTGTCACCAAAGCCCTTTGAGTCGAAGGACTGCGGGGCGAGTAATCCCAAAACGGAATCGCGCAGGCGGTAGTTCATGGTGGTGTCGGCGCGGTCGCCGCGCAACATGCGCAGGAGGGTGCTGTCTTTTTGCCAGGTCTCGCTGATGATGAGCGCCGTGGGATCGTTGCCCTTCACTTCAGCGCGGAAGGATTCCCAATAGCCGGCGGGGAAGGAGGAATCGCCCATGACATCCAAACGCCAGCCAGCCGCGCCTTTGTCGAGCCAGTAGTTCGAGACGCTGTTGTTGTCCGTGACGAAATAGGCCTGTACCGCGGGCAGGGATTTGTTGAGCACTGGAATTGAGTCAAAGCCGAACCAGCCGTCATAGGTGGCGGAGTTCGCGCCCGCGCTGCCGACGCAGGTGCCTGTGCCTGCGGGAACGTCATGGAAGGTGAACCAGCTTCGATACGGGGAGGTCAGCGACTCGCAGGCGCCGACGGCTGAGTAGTGGCCGTATCTGTCAAAGAAGGCGGAATCCGATGAGAGGTGATTGAAGACGCCATCCAGAACGATGTTGATGTTCTTTTCGCGGGCGTGCTTGACCAGATTATCCCAATCTTTTTGCGTGCCAAAGTAGGGATCGATCTTGTAATAATTCTGGGTATCGTAGCCGTGATTGGAACCGCCATCAAAGATGGGGTTGAAGTAGATGGTGGTGATGCCGAGGGATTGCAGATAATCCAAGCCTTCATCCACGCCCTTAAGATCGCCGCCGAAATAATCACGTCCGCGCGGACTTTCCTTGGCGGGGCTGTAATCGGGCGGGGTGGTGTCAAAGCGCCACGGACAATTGGTTGCGCCATCCGTGTAGTTGCGGCAGTAGCCTTCGGGCAGTGTTCCCCACTTGAGTTTAATGACCGGATCATCGTAGCGGATATCACTGGTCTTCGGGTCGTTGTTGTTGCGGCCGTTGAAGAAACGGTCTGGGAAGATCTGATAAATGCTGGCGCCCTTCGACCAGGCGGGCGAGGTGAAGGTTGGGTCGTAGAACATGAGCGCAAAGCTCTGATCCAGCACTTCGTCGCTGGTGGAGCCGAGACCGCCATCGAGGGCGGAAGTGTTATCGGCGTAGAAATCTGTGTCGCTGCCGTCGGTGACGATGAAGCGATACCATAAATTGTTGGGAGTCGTTTCATTGAGCGAGGCCTGCCAGTAGTCACAGGTTGAGGCTTCGAGACCAGCCTGATAGCAGGAGTCGGTTGCGACGAGGGACATGGGCAGGATGCGCTGACCGTTGGCGTTCAGGTCGTAGACGCGCAAGGCAACGCCACTGACATCGTTATGGAAAGTGCGGAAACGGATCAGTACTGACGTGCCAGCCGTGACCGCGCCGCTGGGCGTGCGATAGAGGGAATCACGTGAGTCGTGGCGCAGGCCATCCCACTCGACGTTGTTGTCCTGACTGGGGCCAAAGCCGACCACGCTGATGCTGGGAACATTGGTGGCGGCATTGAAGCTAAATGTGACCGTCCCGCCGACGCTGGGAACGGTGAAGGGGATATTGTTGCCGCCGCCACCCTGACCGAAGCTTACATCCCAGGTTTCATTGAGCGCAACCTTGCCTTCGTAACTGCCAGCGGGGATGGCGGTGGTGCTAAAGGTATAGATGCCATCGCCATCAACATCCTGCAGCCAGGAGCGCAGACAGCTCGGATCCCAATCGCCGGGGCATCCCAATTCGGATTGGAAACTACCCGGTGCGACAGCGATGACCGAGTTGACGTTGTCGGTGATCCAGTTGGATTTGTGATCGTAGTAAAACTTGACCGTTGAGCCCGCCGCCAAGTTGAGCGGGATGTTTGGCCCGTTGAATGCGGCGTGCAGGCCGTAGTTCTCAGTCCACGCATCATTGAGCGCGGCTTTGAATTCATAGCCGCCAGCAGGGATGGACCATGCGCCCTGCCAGACATCGTCTGCGGAATCATAGGTGAGATGACTCGCGGCGCAGGCGGGGTCCCAATCGCCAGCGCAGCCGACCTCAGATTGGAGCGAGCCGACCACAGTCACGCTGGCGGGGTTTGGTGTGCCAAGTGCCAATACGGGTTTGGGTGAGATCGCGCCCGTGATAAGAGCCAGCAGGCTGAAGCAATTGAAAAGCAATCGAAAAGCATTCTTTCCCTTGAATTTCATGCGTATTTCTCCTTACGGTTATATTGGTGAATTGAGATAATGTTTGTAGTATTTTACAAGTGAAAGCGAGGATGTCAATAGGAAGATCGGTTTTAAGTTTCAAGTGTGTAAGTGCCATGTGTCAGGAGAAGGCGAGAGGGCATTTAACCACAAAGGAACGAAGGGGCACAAAGGGGACGATACGGTTTTCTCAAAGTAGCTTGACAAGTTTCTTTTTTCGCGGCGTGTTGGGAACGCGAATTCAGCGAATTAGCAAATGGCTCGAATAATACTTTTGAAATTCGCGGAATTCGTACATTCGTGAAATTCGCATTAACGGTTTCTGTGCTTTGAGAAAGCCTTGATGGGGAAGAGCCCGTCTCTTTGGTTTTTGATGAGGATGGATTATGATAACAATACCAAATTAAACAAAAAAATAAAAAAGGAGAATCCTCATGCTTTCAGTTGAGATCAAGGAAAACGATAAAGTGGTCGGTTTATTGTCTGCCGTGGAGAAGGCCTTTAAGACAGGTTCAAAGGGATATTTCGGGATGGGCAAGATCCAGATCGGCGAGAAGCGTTATCAGGTGCAGGTGCAGCTGGTGGAGATCGGGTCGAAGCCGAAGCCCGAGGAAGTGGCGTTGAAGGGGGAGTGAAGTTCTACGTGTCAGGTGATTGGGTGTCAAGTGGTTGAGTGCCAAGTGTCAGGGGTTGGAGTGTTTGGGTGTCGAGCGGAGAGCTGACGAAGCATTCCTTCGCCCCTGCATAATTTAATCTGTCCTGTCACTTTCGGAAAAGCCACGTTGTCACAAGTCCAGCCGACCTGTATAATTGAAAAAATATTAATTCAAACGGAGGACGGCATGCCCAACGGTTATAACGGAAAGATTCTGCACGTTGATCTCACACAAGGTTTGCTGACAGTCGAGGAACCAAAGGAAGCCTTCTATCGCAAGTATCTGGGCGGGAGCGCGATGGGGATGCATTATATTTTGCGCGATATGCCCAAAGGCGCGGATGCGCTCAGCCCCGAGAATGTGTTGACGCTTTTCACGGGTGTAACGACAGGCGCGGCGATTTCTGGTCAGAGCCGCTTGAATGCGAATGCCAAGTCTCCGATCAGCGGCGGCATCGGCGACTCGCAGAGCGGCGGATTTTTCCCGGCTGAATTGAAGTTCGCTGGCTTTGATGGGATCGTGATCAAAGGTAAATCCGAGAAGCCTGTCTATCTGGCGATCATTGAAGGTAAATATGAATTGCGCGATGCGGCGCATTTGATGGGCAAGTTAACGGGGGAAGTTGACGATATGATCCATAAGGAAGTTGACCCGAAAGCTGAAATTTTGCAGCACGGCATCGGCGCTGAAAACGGCGTGCTGTTCTCGTCGCTGTGTTCGATGTCCAACCGCCATAATGGACGCACTGGCATGGGTTTGGTGATGGCCTCCAAGAATTTGAAGGCGGTGGTGGTGCGCGGAACGAAGCGGATCCAACTGGCTGATCAAAAATCTCTGGTCGAATTGAATCGCACGGGTCCGAAGATGCTGCCAGAAAATGGCGATATGGACGGCCTGGCCAAGTTCGGTACGGCGGTGGTGGTGCTGTTCAATAACACGCTCGGCACCCTGCCGACCCGCAACTATACCGAAGGGCAGTTCGAAGGCTGTGAACCGATCAGCGGCGAGAAGATGGCTGAGACCATTTTGAAGGAGCGCGATACCTGTTACGCGTGCGTGGTCAAATGCAAGCGCGTGGTTGAAATTAATGATGGACCGTATAAGGTGAGTCCGCGCTATGGCGGGCCAGAATATGAAACGCTCGGCACATTCGGTTCGTACTGCGGTGTTGACGATCTGGCGGCGGTCTCGATGGCGAATCAAATTTGCAACGAATACGCCGTGGATTCGATTGCCGCTGGCGCAACGATCGCCTTTGCGATGGAATGTTATGAGAAGGGTGTCATTACCAAGGAACAAACAAACGGGCTTGATCTCAAATTCGGGAATGCCGACGCGATGATCCAGGCCTTGTATATGCTGGTCAAGGGCGAAGGCGAATTTGGCAGGACGCTCGGCATGGGTTCTGAACGCGCCGCCACAGTGTGGGGCAAAGGCTCCGACGAATTCCTGATCACTGTCAAGGGCGCTGAGTCACCGGCGCACATGCCGCAAGCCAAGCGCAGTCTCGCGCTCATTTACGCGGTCAATCCTTTCGGCGCGGATCACCAATCCAGCGAGCACGATCCCTATTACGAAGACGGCATCGGCGATTTCAATTTGGACCGCCTGAAAGTGCTCGGTCTCGGTTCACCGCAGCCCGCGTATAGCCTGACCGAAGAGAAGGTGCGCTTCGCGTATGAGACCGAAGTCTTTTACTCGATGATGGACTCGGCTGAACTGTGTCAATTCGTGTACGGCCCGACCTGGACGCTGTACGGTCCCAACGAAACTGTCAGCATGATGAATTCAGTCACAGGCTGGGATCTGACCGTCGAAGAGTTGATGACCGTCGGACGCCGCCGCCTGGATCTGTTCCGCACGTTCAATGCCCGCGAAGGACTCGGACGCAAGGATGACAAACTGCCAAAGAAATTCTTCAAGGCTTTGAGCGGAACTGGTCCCACCGCGGGTCTGGCTCTGACGCACGAGGAAGTTGATACTGCCATCGATCATTACTACAAGCTGTCAGGCTACACCTCCGACGGCGTGCCGACGCGCGAGACGTTGCAGAAGCACGACATCGAGTGGGCGGCGGAATATCTTCCTGTGTAAGTGTTTCGGTGTCACGTATCATGTGTCACGTGCAAAGTGTCAAGTGTAGAACGAGGTGATGGATGGCTTTGATCAGGAAGTTTGAAGACATTATTGCGTGGCAGGAAGCACGGAAACTTGTGGCAAGTATTTACAAATTAACCAGTACAGGAGCCCTCGCAAAAGATTTCGGTCTGCGCGACCAAATCCAACGCGCGGCCGTGTCTGCCATGACCAACATCGCCGAGGGCTTCGATTGTGAATCAAAAAAAGAATTTGCCCGTTTTCTTGGGATTGCCCGCCGTTCGGCTGTGGAAGTTCAATCCCTGCTTTACGCCGCACTTGATATCGGGTACATAGACGAACCAACCTTTAAGACAGAATATCAACAAGCCGATAAGACCAAAGCCATCATCGGTGGTCTCAAACATTCCATCTCTCCTCACGACTGACCCTTGAGCACGTGACCCTTAAACGCATAACATATCTTTTACATGACACTGGAAAACTTGACACATGAGCACTCTATACACTGATAACGCCCCGCACATGACTCCCGCTTGGAGCCGCATTTTCAACTTCGTCGCCGACCACGCTGAAGGCGCGTATATTTATACCGACGATGGCAAAAAACTGTTGGACTTCACCAGCGGAATCGGCGTCACCAATACCGGTCACTGCCACCCGAAAGTTGTGGAGGCGATCCGCGAACAGGCTGGGTTGTTCCTGCACGCGCAGGCGAATATCGTCATCCATAAGCCGATGCTGCAATTGATCGAGGAACTGCGCAAGATCGTCCCACCTGAAATGGATAGTTTCTACTTCGCCAATTCCGGCGCAGAGGCGCTGGAGAACGCGGTCAAGATCGCGCGCGGCGCGACGGGCAGGCAGAACATTATTGTGTTCAATGGTTCCTTCCACGGGCGCACCGCGCAGACGATGGCACTGACCACTTCCAAGACTGGATATCGCACGGGTTTTGGTCCGCTGCCCGCGGGCATTTATGCATCGCCGTTTCCGTACGCGTTCAACATGGGCATGAGTGAGGAACAGGCTTCACAGTATGCTTTAGAAAAACTTGAATATCTGCTGGCCTCACAGACCGCGCCGAAAGATACCGCCGCGATCCTGATCGAATCGGTGATGGGGGAGGGTGGATATATCGTGCCGCCGACATCCTTCATGAAGGGACTGCGTGAGATCTGCGACAGGCATGGAATATTATTGATCTTCGATGAAGTGCAGTCGGGCTTTGGGCGGACGGGCAAGTGGTTCGCGCTCGAACACTTTGGCGTGGTTCCCGACATCATCACCGCCGCGAAGGGAATTGCTTCGGGCATGCCCTTGTCGGCTGTTTTCAGCCGCACCGATATTATGAAGAAACTTGATGTGGGTTCGATCGGCGGAACCTACGGCGGGAACGCGGTCGCCTGTGCGGCAGGCGTGGCAACTGTCCGCGCGATGCGAGACGAAAAAATGCTGGAGAATGCCGTAGAAAAAGGCATCCAGCTCATGACCGGTTTGCGTAAATTCCAGGAAGAATATCCGCAGATCGGCGATGTGCGCGGCAAGGGGCTGATGGTCGGCACGGAATTCATCATTGACGGAAGCCAGGCGAAAGCCAAGCAGCTTGTCAAAGATGTGATCCATTCCGCCGAAGAAAAAGGGATGCTGCTGCTTTCGTGCGGGACCTACGACAACACCCTGCGCTGGATCCCGCCGTTGAACGTGACAAGCGAACAGATCAACGACGGGTTGAAGATCTTTGGCGAAGCGTTAAAGGAAGCGGTGAAGTAAGGCGACCGCCTAGCTCAGAAGAAAACCGATATTCTTTTTTGTTGAGTTGTTAAATTCAGGATCGTCAAGCCCGAAGATGTCAGCCAGGGTCATGCTGCTGTTGATATTTTCATGCCCGAGTTTTTTGGCAAGGACGGCTGATTTTTCCGGCGACAAGGGCGCAAAGTTATATTTGGCGATCATCCTGCCTTTTCTGAGCAGGGCTTTGTCAATGCGGTCAATATCGGTGTTGAAGGTGCAGATGACCTTGATGTTCAGAAAGTCACTGAAGAGTCCGTCTGTTAATTGAAGAATGGTTGAAACGACCGACGCGTCCGAGGCGTGATCGCGCGAGACGATGACCTTTTCAGCATCCTCGATGACCAGGACTGAATTCTTGTTGTGCAGCAGGAAGGTGATGAAGGACGGCCTGAGGAGTTCTTTAACAAAATCGTTTTGAATAAAGATGAAGTCCTTGTCCTTGAACCTGCAGATCAGATTTTTGATGTAGCTGGTCTTGCCCGTGCCCGGGTCGCCGTGCAGCAGAATGATGCCGGCTTCCTTCCTTTCCATCGAGCGCGAAATGAGCGCGTCGATCTCGACAAAATCATCGTTGTATAATTCGTTGATATTAACAGATTTGAAGTCGAGCGTGTTGACATCCTCGGTATAAAAACCGCCCTCGGCCGCCACAAGCACCTTGAACTTCGGCAGTTTTTCGTTGCCGAAATTGGAGCGAAGAATGTGGTTGGTTTCAAGGATCCACTTTTCAGAATCGGCAGATCAATGTTGTATAAGAAGTTGACCTGAACGGCCTTGAATTGGGATTGGAAATGGATCAGCATTTGCCCGGATTCGCTTTTGAACAAATACTCATTGGCGTAATCACTCGACTGGGCTGCGTCCTTCGAATCGTCGGTGAGCCAGTACTTGAAAACCGGTTTGAAGGAATATTTTTCCAGGTCAATGTGGCGCAGGATGGATTCTATGGTTTCCTTGGAACCCTCGACAGGCAGGATGACCTTTAACGCGGAAGGAAGAATGCTGAAACAGACCGTGAAATAAGGAAATAGTTTAAAGCGATTGTTCTGATTATATGAGTCAAGCAAGGTTGAAAACATTGGTTCATCCATGGATTGCACCTCCTGTTGTGTTCGAAAAAAATAGTTAACCCGACCCCGCACCAGCGCGGAACGTTCTGACGATTTGCGCAAACCGCCCCTGTTTTATAAAGAGATCCTGGGACGCTGTGGAAAATATATTGTATTTTGAATAAATCTCGAACCCGCTTGGCGCACTACTATACAGCCGTTCAAGACTTTTGGCAATACCGCCCGGAGCGAAAATCATGGTATTTCCAAGGTCAGGAAAATCTTAACGCGAATGACGCGAAAAGGCGAATTATGCGAACAATCCTTCAAAATTGCAATCGTCAGCAGAGTTGAACATTCTTTAAACCACTGAGGTACGAAGCTACTGAGAAAAATAAAAGCGAAACTCCGCTCCTCACTGGGTCAGCGGTAAACGCACAGGCGAGAAGACCGCTCGCCTTCCCCGACCACCGGAAGATAGGTAAAAGACAAAACATGACAAAATCAATTGACCGAAACAAACTCACGCAACTTCTCGAATCTGAAGAACATCTCTTTCGTAAGAACCATCCCAAGTCATTTGAACTGTATCAGCGCGCGCGCAAGTCACTGCATGGCGGCGTGCCGATGCTGTGGATGATCCGCTGGGCGGGTTCGTTCCCTGTTTTCGTTAAGGAAGCCAAAGGCGCGCACTTCACGGATGTGGACGGTCACGACTATATTGATTTTTGTCTCGGCGATACCGGCGCAATGACAGGCCACGCGCCAGAGGCGACGGTCAAAGCAATCACCGAACAGATACAGAAAGGCATCACGCTGATGCTGCCGTTTGAAGATGTCATTTGGGTCGGCGAGGAATTGCAGCGGCGCTTCAAGCTGCCGTACTGGCAGTTCGCCCTGACCGCGACCGACGCGAATCGTTTTGTATTACGCATGGCACGTCTCATCACAGGCCGCCCGAAAATTTTGGTGTTCAATTATTGTTATCACGGCTCGGTGGACGAAACTTTTATCACGATGGACGAAGAAGGCACGCCCATGTCGCGCCCGAATAACATGGGACCGCAGATTGATCCGCGCGAGACTTCCAAAGTGATCGAGTTCAATGATATTGGCGCGCTCGAAACCGCGCTTTCTGCGCAGGATGTGCCGCTGTCCTCGCCGAGCCTGTCATGACCAATATCGGAATCATTCATCCGAACCCGGGTTATCACGATGCCCTGCGCGAATTGACCCGCAAGTATGGGACGTATCTCATCATTGACGAGACGCACACGATCTGTGCCGGCCCGGGCGGATACAGCGCTTCGCACGACCTTCAGCCTGATTTCTTAACCCTCGGCAAACCGCTGGCTGGCGGAGTGCCCGCCGCGATCTACGGCTTCACGGAGGAAGTATCACAAGCCTTTACGGGAAACTTGCGGTGGAAGATTCGGATGTGGGGGGAATCGGGGGCACGCTGGCCGGCAACGCGTTGTCCATCGCGGCCATGAAAGCCACATGCAACATGTATTGACCGAGGAATTTTATGCAAAGGCGATCGTTCTCCAGGAACAATTCACGGCTGGGGTCGAAGCGGTTATCAAGGAATTTGAATTGCCGTGGATCGTTAAGCAATTGGGCAACCGCTCCGAATATTGGTTCCGCCCAAGGCCGCCGAAGAATGGCGGAGAAGCGCACGCGGCGGTAGACCCCGAACTTGACCGTTATATGCATCTGTTTGCGCTCAACCGCGGCATTTTGATGACGCCCTTTCCATAATATGGCGTTGATCTCACCTGAGACCACAAGAGGCGATGTGGATCATCATACGAAGGTGTTCCGGGAAGCGGTACTGAGTTTGTTTCCCCCCGTGGATAGCCCTTGTTGAAGGTCGAAGGTCAAGGTTGAAAGTCGCAATGCTTCGCAACGACATAAATGATTTGGAGAATTCCATGGCTGAATATAAATCCCAGATCTGGCGCATCAACGTGCGCGAGCAAACGCAAGCACGAACCCATTCCCTGAAATCTGGCGGCGTCTTGGCGGGCGCGGATTGCTGGCGCGCATCCTGGTGGATGAAGTGGATGCGATGTGTGATCCGCTGGGGGCGGGGAATAAATTGATCTTTGCGCGCGGGCTTTTGGTGGGGCATATGCTTTCCTCGAACGACAGGATTTCCATCGGCGGAAAGTCTCCGCTGACCGGCGGGATCAAGGAAGCCAACGCCGGCGGGCGGACCGGGTATCACATGGCGTTTATGGGCATGCATGCGCTCATTATTGAAGATATGCCAAAGGAAGACGGTTATTGGGTTTTGCATTTGTCATTGAACGGCGCGAAATGGGAAAAGGCCGACTATATAACCGGCTTGGGCGTTTACGAAACCGCGCCGAAATTACTTGAAAAATACGGCGATAAGGTTGCGATCGCGTTGATCGGTCCCGGCGGTGAGATGCGGATGAAGTCGGCGGGGATCCAGAATATTGATAAGGACAGGATCCCATCCCGTATTGCCGCGCGCGGCGGACTCGGCGCGGTGATGGGCTCGAAGGGATTGAAGGCGATCGTGTTCGATCAGGCCGGTGGGCAGAAACCTGCCATCGCGAATCCAGAAGCGTTTAAAGGTTGCGCAGAAGGATTACACGACCTCGGTCATGAATCATCCGCAGTCGGTGACGTATCGTGATTACGGCACGGCCGCGATGGCGCAGATGACCCAGCGCTTTGCGGCATTAACTGTCCATAATTTTTCACGCGGAACATTTGATAATGTGGAAAATATTAGCGGCGAGACCTTGCGCGAGTTCACGTTGACGCGCGGCAAGCCATCTGACCCGGCGCATGCCTGCATGGCGGGCTGTACGATCAAGTGCTCGAATGTCTTCGGCGGGGAGGATGGCAAGATCATCGTCTCGCCGTTGGAGTATGAAACCATTGGCTTGATGGGCACGAATATTGATATTGATTCTTTGGATTCGATCGGCCGATTGAACTGGCATGTCAACGATCTGGGACTGGACTCGATCGAGATCGGCGGGTCGCTGGGGGTGGCGGCGGAGGCGGGGCTGATGCGCTGGGGCAGTGAGGAAGACGCGCAGAAGTTGATCGATGAAATCCGCGCGGGCACGGAACTTGGCCATATCCTTGGCGATGGCGCTGTGAGTGTTGGGAAAAAATATAATATCGAGCGAGTGCCGGCTGTGAAGGGACAGACCATGTCTGCCTACGAGCCGCGTTCGATCAAAGGGACGGGCGTGACGTTTGCGACCACGCCGCAGGGCGCGGATCACACCTGCGGATTAACGATCCGCGCGCAGGTCAATCACCTTGACCCGACCCAGCAAAAGGATGCGTCGTTGAATGCCCAGTTGAACATGGCTGGTTATGACACCATCGGCGCGTGCATCTTTGCGGGTTTTGGTTATGCGGCGACTCCTGATGGTGTGGTGAAACGCCTGCTTAAGGCGCGTTATGGCTGGGATGATCTGCCTGATAATATTTTGCAGGCACTCGGGAAGGAAACCATTAAGCTGGAAAGAGAGTTCAACAAGCGCGCAGGCTTCACTGCCAAAGATGACCGTCTGCCAGAGTGGATGACGAAGGAAGCCATCCCTGAAAACGGATCAGTGTTTGATGTGAGCACGGAAGTGCTCGATCACATTTTTGACGGGATTGAGTAATAAAAAAACTCCAAGTTCTTCATAGACTTGGAGTTTTTGTTTTATTTCTTGATCGTAATCGTGATTTCAGGATAAGAGGCTGAAGGTCCGTCCAGCAGGGTTTGGTCAATCCCTTTTAGATGCTGATCGAAAAATGCCAAAACGTAGGTTGAAATAATCAGGGTGATCCTTGCGGGAGTGGTATCGCCTGCATTCAAGGTGACGCTTTCGCCGCCGATGGAAATATATGGAGCTAAAACATTGCGTCTGACTGGAAGGATTGATGAGTTGTGCCTGCAATATTGATGAAATAATAAAGGAAGCTCCGCTTCAAATAGGCTGCGGTCAAGGCATTGTTCTTGCTGATTTCTTCCAACTCTTGGGCGCTGGCGTCTATGTTGGATGCGGTCATATACAGTACTGGTTGAGAAAGGGATTTTGAATCTTTGGGGATGACCAGAAAAATATCGCTATCAATACGGCAACTGCGTCAATTCGTTTGTCTAACTGTGCACCCGCGGACAGATGATGCTCCGCCAAAGGAATGACCAAACACTCCGACTTTCTCCATGTCTAAAGCGTCGGCCAAAATGGGATTATCCTGATTGATTTTTTCCAACTGGCTGAGCGCAAAGATCATATCCTTGGCGCGGTTGTCTTTCATCTTATCCATAATCTCTTGCATGGCGGTTTCGCCGCCACTCATGGCTTTTGCAAGATGTTTCGTGTTGGCACCATTCTGCCATTTGATTGCTGGTAGAATCCGTCCGTCAGGCAGGGGATTGCAGGGTGTCAAACGGTTCTGGAATGGCGACCACAATGTAACCAAAACTGCTGATCTGCTCAAGCAGGGTTGAGTAAAACAAGGGCTGCTCGCCGCCGCCGGTGAAAAAAAGCAGGATGGAAATTTCCCTGCGGAATGGTTTGCGGCTGCGTTCCAATAGGCGTTTGAGTGGATGTGATCGAGAGCGCCAGCGGATTCTTTGGTAAGAGAATAATCGGCATAGGCTGTGTTTAGCGCTTCCTCTGCATAGGGACCGGGGGTTGCGTTTGCTTCTGGATCTGCGGGATAAAAAACGGTAACAACCCATTCGCGCGGGCAATTAAACCTGGCAAGGCTGGGCGATCTTTCTCGATCAGGTAGACCGTAGTTTTCCAACTTTGAATTGTCCGTTCAATTTTGGAAGGATGAGTTCTTCATGCAAGGCAATATTTATTTTTGGGCTTGAAGGAAGTAACTTTGGAAGGAATAGAATGGATGTGATGATTAGTATTAAGATTGCGGCGGCAGGCAGGGCGAATTTCCGATTTAGAAGGTATTTCATTAAGAGTCTCCCGTAAACGTATCGACATGTTGTTGTTAGTTTACGGGAGGGAAACAATTGAGTTGCATAAACTCTCGAAGTTTATGTAAATAGATGGTTAACGTTGTGACATTACTGTCTTTTCATTCGATATTGATAGATCATCAACCCTGCCGCGCCAAACAAAATGGAGGTGATGATGCCTTCATTGGTGGGGGTGAAGATGGGCGCCATTGGCCCGTTGACTTTAATAAAGCCATTGATAAGAAGCGGCATGCTTAGCGCATTGATGACGTTATGCAGAACGAAGACAGGCCAGACAGATTTGCTTACCAGCCGCAGTTCACCGAATAGGATCGCGGTGGGGAACAAGACAAGTAATCCGATGGCGAGAAAGACTGGGATGCTGGTTGTAATGGATGATATCAATATGCTGCGATCAAGGAAGTAATAATAATATGGCAAATGCCATGACCACCACAAAATACCAACGATCAAATGATTCAAAATTGGGTGGACTTTGGCGGCATCGAGCCGCGGGGTCAGGTATCCGCGCCAGGCGAATTCTTCGAAGATGTTTTCATGAGCGAGCCGACGAACATCATGCCAGCGGCTGAACCATATGCGCCCGAAGCCTTGGGCGGCAAAACCGTCAGCGCTGACAATGCCGAAAAGCGCGCCCAGACCAAAGGTCAACAGGGCCGCGAGCGGATAGACTAGATCCCTGCCAGATACCACTTCCAGCCTGAGAGGGATTCGGCCCAAGCCAGAATCCTTCCAGCCATCCCCGCCGAAGCGCGCAGAAAAATCCCAGAGAGCGCAGGAGAGGTAAGCCAGACCAACGCGCCCAAACTTTGCATGGGCGGCTGAGTATTGCCTGTGACTGTGTTGAGCCAGATGCCAAGCCAGCCGCCGCCGACGGTGAAGAGTGCGACGATAACGATATTACGAATAATTTTGTTCATGATTGGGTTCCTATTTTGATGTTGTAGTTTTTTGTTTCAATGCGCTCAATGGCTGAGCGCAGCCGGGCGGCGTCGCCGGAGCGCGAGTTGATGTAGCCGAGTTCGAGCGTCAGCAAGCGAAGAAGCTGGTACGCTGATCTGACTTTGGCTGGGGTGTTTTGGCTCATTTGGTATACAGCTTCGAATACGTTGATCCGCTCTTCTATTTCATTGAGTTGCGCGCGCAAAATGTTAAAACCTCCGCGTCGCTGAGTGTGCCGCCGAAATAAGACTTGAATGAGGAAGGCTCGCGGGTGTCGTGTTCGGGCAGAGGGCGCATAGCCATTGATGCAGTTCGCCGCGGCCCGTTTCGGTGATGTTGTAGATCTTCATATCGAGGCGTTCCTCGCGCTCGATTATTTCTTTTTCAACCAGGCCGCCTTCCTCCAACTCGGCCAGCGTGCGGTAGATCTGGCTTTGGTTGGCAGGCGAAGTGTTGATGGATGGTCAAAGGCTTTTTGGATCATGCGCAAGAATGGGCTGAAGGAGGAAGCCAAGAATGGCGTGTTTGAGTGACATGATTTCCTTTCAGAAATAATTTTATGTTACTTATACTATAGTACTTGTATTATAGTATAAGTTTACTAGATGT